>JAICRQ010000029.1 GCA_025966435.1 Anaerolineales bacterium
GCAGGAGTGAAGGATCATCTTTCAGCAGGGTAATGGCTTTTCGGGCAAGCTCCAATGCCAGTGTGTGATGCTCCGCTGTGGCAGTCGATTCGCCTGCTCTGGCAGGGTCTGTTACCAACATGGGGTTGAGAATACCAAATTTTTGTTTGGCTTCGAAGATTCGCAGAACGGAGGTATCGAGCTGTTCTCGTGACACCTCGACATCTTCGATGGCCCGCACAAGGTTTGTAAAGGCTTCCCTGTGCATGGCATGATCACGATTGAAAAGCAGTATGTCTGCTCCAGCGGCAAAGGCAAGCAGCGCACCCACGGGAGGTGGATAACCGTTAACTGCCAGCGCCCCCATCTCAAGCGAGTCGGTGGCGATGATGCCTTTGAAGCCAAGATCATCACGTAAAAGACTAGTTAACACCAAGCGGGATAATGTAGCAGGCATGCCTGGGCTCGGGTCAATGGCGGGAAAGGTCACGTGCGCAGACATGATTCCTGCAAAGCCTCCTTGAATGGCACCCCGGAAAGGGACAAGTTCGATCTCGTTAAGACGGGTACGATCATGCGGAATGAGGGGTAGATCAATATGAGAGTCAATGGCGGAATCGCCATGACCGGGAAAATGTTTGCCAAATGCCAGCACCCCGTTTTCCTGCAACCCTTGTGCAAACGCGATCCCATATTCAGCCACCTTAGCCGGATCTGAGCTAAAGGAACGGGTGCCAATCACCGGATTAGATGGGTTATTGTTTACATCAAGATCGGGGGCGAAATCTACGTTGATGCCCACCGCGCGCATTTCGACTGCCATCGCCGCAGCCATGCGGCGGGCGTTCTCCGGGTCGCCCGTCGCTGCAAGAGCCATAGCAGAAGGAAATTCGGTGAAGCCGGTGTCCTCCGTGAGACGAGCGACGCGGCCTCCTTCCTGATCGATCGCGATAAACAACCCGGGGTGCCCGCTTTCCAGGGCGATCGTTTGCAGCTCATTCGTTAAGCGCGCAACCTGCTCCGGCGATTGCACATTGCGCGCAAACAAGATCACGCCGCCGACGTGGTAGTCAGTGATCATGGCACGCAGTTCGGCATCGACAGCCGTGCCGTCGAAGCCAATAATCATGAGCTGACCAACTTTTTGGTCAGTGGTCATACTTGCGAACGGGGTTGTTGGTTTTGGTGTAGCGGAGCCGGGGATCAGCATGGTATCACATTCAGTAAAGAACAGGTCAAGAAGAAACACGCGCTAGCGGTGAACAATTCACACAGCATAACCTTGAGCATAGGCCGACGCGGTCTCTTTTGCAAAGACCGCGTCGGTCTACACAGCTATAGCCTATTCAATCATCTGGATGTCCCAATCCTCGGCGAAGAAGGGAACATAGACACCTTCGTTCACATCATAGAACGTAAGGGGTGGGTACAGGAAAGTACTGAGCACCGCGCCTTGAAGCAGAACTGTATCTGGCGAATACAGGTTGTAGTTTCCCGCGGGAGGTTGGATGTACGGATAACTCGTTTTGAACTCTTTCGCAGTGTTGGTTTCGCTGGGCTGCAATATACCGGTGAGGAACTGGCGCGCCACAGGCGAGTTGTTCTGGTTGTTGTTATAGATCGGGTCATCGGGCGGCAGCCAGCCAACAACACGCGTTTGAGTATCCACAGGGTCAGTGAGGTAACGCTCGAACATCTGCACGACCGGCAGGTTCTCGTTGAACATGGAAGCCATGTCGGCAACGTATGGTTTCTGAGCTTCGATATCGAACCCTTCTGCCATTTTGTCGACCCATTCCTTGATGTTGATCTCTTTGCCGTCCGCCGTCATCTGCTCGTACGGCATGTTCATACCGCGTTCGCCTTCTGCTCCTTCTGGATCATTCTTGAAGCCAATGCCGGGACGCACGTTGTAATCATAGGACACGAACGGGTGGAAATAGGTAAAGCGCATGCCGATATCCATGGACATCTCATAATCGCCGGCTTTGTGTTTATCATTGCGCTCGGCAGATGGGTACGGCTGGACGTTGACCACGATCCCGAATTCGGCGAGCTGCTGCGCCACGTTCTCGGAGGACGCCAGGTACTCGGTGAAGTCGGCTGGTACGCTTAGACTGAACTCCATCCTGTTGCCCTGATCATCTACCCAGACGCCGTCACTGCCCTTTGTGAAGCCCAGGCCGGTCAGCAATTCCTCAGCTTTCGCCAGATCGTAGTCATAGGTATTGAGAGCGGCAATCTGGTCCTCTGAAAGCCAGGTCGGCACTGCGGCATCGGTGAAGCCGACCATATACTGGATCGGGCGGCAGCTTTCCCCAAAGGCGACGGTGCAGTTCTCCACGCGGTCAATGGCGTAGGCGATTGCCTGGCGCACTTCTTTCACGCCCAGCGGGTACACATCATGGTTGAAGTAAATGCCGGGACCATTCGTTGCCGGACCGCCGAGAACGACAATATGAGGGCCCATGGCGCGAATCGCTTCCAGATTTGCCGGACTGTAGGCATTCGAGGAATAGTCCATTTCGCCGGAGAGATAGAGCGGCATATCCTGGGCGGTGTCACCCCAGTAGACCGTGACCGTGTCAAAGTCGATCTGGTCGGCGTTGAAGCCGGTCGGTACCTTCACCATCGAGAGCTGCGCTTCCGTGACGGAGGCTGGGTCAATATTATACGGACCATAAACAACGCCAGACTCAGGCAGGAACGCATTCAACTCATCATTGACAGCCGTGACCTCGGCGCCATCACGATCAGCGCCCTCTGCACGGAATGCAGCCGCCGCGTCCATCCACTGCCCATATTGAGAATAGGGCCGCGGCGAGTTGGAACGGACGATGGCGTCCAGAACAGCCGGACCAGGGGTGATAATCTGGAATTGAACTGTCTGGTCATCCTTGGCAACCACATCAGCCAGCGAGTCCCAGGTCCCGCTCTTGCGCATCCATAAAATGTCCCAGGTGCCAACAAGATCTTTGGAGGTTAAAGGGGTGCCATCACTCCATGTAGCGCCCTCGGGCAACGTGATGGTGATGACGGCTGTGACGCCCTCCGGGAACTCCTCCGCTGGCACCTCTGTTGCTTCGGCAGTTGCTGGGGCTTCAGTGGGTTCAGAGGTTGGTGGTTCCGTAGCTGGCGGCTCGGTGGCCGGCGGGTCCGTGGCTGCCGGTGGCTCGGTAGCGGGAGGTGCACCACACGCACTTAACACTAGCGCGAGCAGGACGATCAGGCTGAAAAGGGTAGAGACTTTCTTGGACATGAGGTTCTTTCTCCTTTCTCCTTTGTTTGATTTGTGAATCGAAACGAACGAAAGACTCAAAACCGGTACTCTTATGTGGCTCGGTCACCTCCTCCTTTATGGCTTCTTGCGGCGAACCAGAACGACGATTATGCCGATGAACAACAGGCCACTCAGCAATGTAACCACGGACATGACCCGTTCGGCGCTACCGGGCTCGGTGAGGATCACCAGGGCCACAGATACCACAGTGAGCATCATGGCGATCCGAAACCATGCCTGTCCAGCTTCAGGATTCATTTGCATGTACCAGGTGGCAGGCAGCCTCACTTCCCCAGTTGGCTTTTTCGAGCGGAGGTACGATGTTTTCGCACACTTCGCCCGCAAAGACCGGACAGCGGGGATGGAACGTGCAGCCCGTCGGCAGTCGTAACAGACTGGGCATATCTGTGCTGCGCAATGCGACACGCGGCTTGGCGCGGGTCGCATCTGGATCTGCTTCGGGAATGGCTGACAATAACACCTGGGTGTATGGATGCTGAGGATGCTCTACCACCTGCCGCGCCGGACCGATCTCCACCAGCCTGCCGAGATACATCACCCCGATGCGTCCCTCCCAGGCGAAATATTTTGCCAGCGCCAGGTCATGAGTGATGAGCAGCACTCCTACTCCCATTTCATCCTTGAGCCGTGCGAACATATTCAACAGACTAATACGGATAGAAACGTCCACCATGGATACAGCTTCATCCGCTACAATGAACGTGGGCAGCACCGTCAGGGCACGCGCCACTGAGACGCGCTGGCGCTGTCCGCCGCTAAGCTGGTGCGGGTATTTTTCCAGAAAGTCGTCGGGTGGGGTCAGGTCTACGATCTCCAGCAAGTGGCATATACGACGCTTCGTCTCATATTCACCGCGTGTAAAGCCGTGGTGTTGTAGCGGCGCCGCCAGGATGTCGTAGATGGTTTGGGTTGGGTTGAGCGAGGCGTAAGGATCCTGATGCACCATCTGCACTCCGAGGCGATACGCTTTGCGGTCATTGCCTGCGATGGTCGCGATATCCTTGCCGTGATACAGGATGCGCCCGGCGGAGGTCGGCAACAAGCCGGCGATCATCTTGCCCGTCGTCGTCTTGCCGCATCCTGACTCGCCCACCAGACACAACATCTCACCCTGAGGAATGGTCAGGTTGACATCGTCTACAGCCTTAATGGTCTGCCCCTTAACCGTGAAGGTCCGCGTGACGTGCTCCAGTGTAATCAGTGGCTCAGACATGAATGATCCTGCTATGTTCCATTGCAACTTTTGGTGAACATTAGGTCTCCGCTCGATAAGCCTTCAGGGCTTCCCGCGCGTGTGTCCAATGCCAGCAAGCCACGTGATGCCCGGGCTCTACTTCGATCAGCGCAGGCTCTTCTTGTTGAGAGCGCTCATCAGCCAGAGGGCAGCGCGGATGGAACTTACAGCCGGTTGGAAGTTGGATGAGATCAGGCGGCGAACCGGGTACGGAGACGAGGCTGGACTTGTCACTGGTAAGGGTTGGCACGGCCTTGATCAAGCCGATCGTATACGGGTGATACGGGCGGCGGAAGATAGTCCGCACATCGCCGACTTCGATGATCTTCCCCGCGTAGACGGTAGCCACCCGATCCGCCAGTTCGGCAGCCAGCGCCAAGTCGTGCGAGATAAAGAGCATCGAGAAACCAAGCTTGTCACGCAGCTCTTTTAGCACATCCATGATATTGCGCTGAGTGAGGATATCGAGCGCAGTGGTCGGCTCATCGAGGATTAACAGTTGGGGTTCGAGCAGCAATGCCAGGGCAATTAGTACGCGCTGGCGCATCCCGCCGGAGAGTTCATGCGGAAACGAGCGCCAAACCCGCTCCGGGTCGAGCCGTACCATCGACAGCAACTGCCACGACCGTTCACGCAGCGCGGTCCCCTGCCGATACCCGGACAGATACCCGTGCGCTTTTGCCGTATCTGCAAAGTGCTCCGAGATACGTAAGACTGGGTTTAAGGCGTTCAGGGCAGACTGAAACACCATGGCACATTCGCGCCAGCGAAACTGGCGCAGGTTATCGCCCTTCAATGCCAACACTTCGGTCTCGCGACTAGCCGAGTTCGAGCCATTCTTGTAGCGGCGATAAACAATGCTGCCGCCGATAATATTAGCCGTCGCAGGCAATAAGCGCATCAGTCCCAAGCCTACAGTGGTCTTGCCGGAGCCGCTTTCACCGATCAATGCCACAGCCTCACCGCGCTCGACATCGAAGGAGATGTTGCGCACTGCCTGCACCTGACCGCGTCTCGCTTGATAGACAATGGAAAGATCGCGGACGGAAAGTGTAGGTTCAGCCATCATTCACTCCTCAGCTATACACCTGTGCGCAACCGTGGGTTGAATACCTCGTCCAGCGATCGGGCAAACGACACCAGAGCAAGCTGAAAGAGGACAATTGCAGCCATCGGTGCAAGGATGCTCCAGGCTGCCTGTGGGTTGAACAAAACCCCGCGCCGTTCTGCTGCGCTGATCATCACCCCCCAATTAGCGCTGGAATAGGGAACGATTCCAAGAAAGACCAGCCCGGTCTGCTGGTAGATGGCATGGGTCATTTCGAAGATCGTCGAGATGGCAATGAACGACATCATGTTGGGCAGCAGCTCCCGGAAGACAATGCGCGGCGTACCCAGATCCAACATAGTGGCAGCCTCAATATATTCGCGGCTCTTCAGCGATAACACCTGGCTGCGCACTTGCCTCGCCAGAGCGGGCCAATCGAGGAGCGCCATCAACACCGACAACATAACAACATCCTTGAGTGCCAGCACTGTAGCCAACACAGCCAGCAGAGGAAACTTCGGAATGGTCAACCAGATATTGACAAACTCCATCAGTATGCTGTCCACCCGTCCACCAATAAAGGCGCTGAACGAGCCAACCACGACCGCGATCAGCATGGAGAGCACACCGGTGACCAGCGCTATGGTGACAATATCCCTGCCGCCATTGATGATTTTGCGCAGGTTGTCTTGACCCTGAAAATCGGTTCCCAGCCAGTGCTCGGGCGAGCTGCCTTTATTGATCTGAGCCACGTTGGCGGACGTCTCAGGCGGCCATAAAAGTGGGCCGATAAACGAGATTAGGATAATCAGCAAAGTCATGATAAAACCAAAGAGTCCCATTTTGTTGCGGCTCATAATTTTGAACGTCTTAAGGCTCTCGCGCCAGAAGCTGGTGATAAAGTCGTGGAAGGTATGCATCTAGTTCTCTTCTCCCATGATGTGAACGCGTGGGTCAAGCCAGCCATACACATAATCAGCCAGCAGATTCGCAAAGACCACGGAGATGGTAATGATCAGGAATACACCCTGCATGACTGGATAGTCCCGTTCTGAGATGGAGCGAGCCAGCAAAAACCCGATTCCCCGGTAGGTGAACAACGTCTCCAGTAGTACCGATCCCCCTACGACGAATCCAACAGAGATCGCCAGGCGTGTGAATAGCGGCAGTGTCGCGTTGCGCCCCACATACGCCGTAAGAATACGGCCATCCGTGAGCCCGCGCGCCCGCGCCACAGTGACATAATCCTCGCCCAGAGTCGCTACGGTATTGCTCTTCATTTGCAGCATCCACGAACCAATTGACGAAAGCACATATACTAGAAGCAGGACGCGTACGTGCCTGAATACATCGGTCAGGAACTCGAGCGTGAATCCCGGCTTGATTCCCGGCGACATTGCCCCTCGCATATCCATGATCGGAACGAGTTTCCAGGTGAGTCCCAGGAGAAGGATGGCGAGCAACCCGATGAGATAAGGCGAAATGGCATCCAGCGTGGCTGCGACGTTGCTCAACAGATGGTCGATCCAGGTGTCACGTTTGTATGCCATAATCGTTCCCAGCGCGATCCCTACGACAAAGGTTATCAGCAATGCCAAGCCGACGCTGAACAGCGTCCACGGTAATACCTGCACGATCATGTCGGTTACCGACAAGCCGGCTGATTTATATGAGTGGCCGAGATCGCCGCGCAGTGTATTACCCAAGTAATCCAGATATTGCCCTGCCAGCGGTTGGTCAAGATCGATGTTCATCAGCGCCGCCGCCTGGTTCTTGGCGTCTTCGGCTGACATACCCTGTGCGGTCAACTCCTGAATCAAGATATCCACCGCGTTGCCCGGCATAGCCCGGATCACGAAAAAAGTGATGGTGGCAACCAGCCAGATACTGAACAAAGCCTTCGCCAGCCGCCGCCATAGATAACTGGATCTGATCTTTTGGATAGTACTCCACAATGTGGATGGGGTCGTCTGGGAGGTTGTAATCGTGGTCATAAGATAATCAATTATCCATACATCAGGTACGCTTCTCTTTGCCGGAGGAACGTGGAGATCGTTTCTTCCCAATTCGCAATCATTTCAGTCACACTCCTTCCCTCCTCCAGTGCTGAGCTGACGCTATTGCTGCCGACCAGCCGTTCGAAATGCGGGTTCCACATCCAGGCATCTCCGGACAAACAACGCGCGATGGCAATCAAATGAAGCGCCATCTCCACCGGGCGAAGGGAGTCGCGGTCGGTAACATGCACCTGCACACCGTGACACTCAGCCCCGGCATGGGTAGACGTGGCGGGGGTGAATGCGGTCGCTCGAAAGCGGACTCCCGGGAGTTGGAGTCTGTTCAACGCTTCTGCCAGAGCATAGCCATCGGCCCAGGGCGCGCCACATACTTCAAATGGCAACGCAGTCCCGCGTCCCAGAGAAAGGTTGGTACCCTCGAGTAAACACATCCCCGGGTAGAGCGTCGCCGTGGAAAGATGCGGCATGGCGGGAGAAGTAGTTACCCAAGGTAGAGCAGTTTCGTCAAACCACATCTGGCGCTGCCAGCCTTGCATACCGATCACATGCAAGTCCGCATCGAGCGCGTATTCCTTGTTCATATAGCGCGCCAGCTCACCAAGCGTCATCCCATGGCGTATCGGAATATTGATGATGCCTACGAACGACTCGAACCCTGGCAGGATAGCTCCACCTTCGATCAGGCTCCCGGTAATCGGGTTGGGGCGATCCAGCACAAAGACCGGTTTGCCCGCTTTGCCTGCGCCAAGTAGAACATAGAAAAGCGTACTCAGATACGTATAAAAACGCACGCCAACATCCTGCATATCAAAGACAAGTATATCCACGTTGGCGAGCATTTCAGCGGTAGGCACGCGGACCGCGCCGTATAAACTGAATACAGGCAGACCAGTTCGTGGATCAGTGGCATGACCAATCTGCACGCCGTCTGCCGCCGCGCCATCAAAGCCATGTTCAGGTCCAAAAAGAGCAGTGACGATAACACCTGCACCGCCTAGAGCATCCACCGAAAAGGTAAAGTCTGGCAGGACAGCCGCAGGCATCGAGACAAGCCCCACTCGCTGGTTTACCAGGAGGTGAGACTTCTCATGCACAAGAATGTCGAGCCCGGTTTTGACCATATTCGGCCTTAGGATTGGAGCGTCGTATGGAATTTATAGCGATCGCCGCGATATGCGGACTTCACATATTCAACGAGCGTATTCTGCGCGTTGTAAGAGAGACGTTCAATTCGCAATACGGGGGATGGTGAGCTGATTTTGAGAAGCTCGGACTCTTCAGGAGTAGCCAGACCGGCTTCCATCGTCTGTTCGGCGCGGACCAGAATCGTGTTATAGCGGGTGGCAAGCACATTGTACAGGCTTTCTTTCGAAAAGTCATAGTCAAGGATACCAGGGCATACCCGGTGCAAGATGTGCGCTTCTTCGATTGCCAGTGGGATGCCATCCGAAAGACGTAAACGTGAAAGCAGCACAATTTCGGTGTTCATTGGCACCGCGAAAATCGCAGCAAGCATTAGCGTTGCCGGAATGACCCGCGCCTCCAGCATCTGCCCGGATGCCACCGTGCCGCGCGCTGCCATATCCTGGCTGAAACCCGTTAATGTTTGCAGCTCCTGCTTGATCTTTGATTCGCTGACGTAAGTGCCTTTTCCCACCTGAGTATAGAGAATGCCTTCGCGGATCATTTCAGTCAACGCCTGACGAACCGTCATGCGACTGACCTTGAACTTCTCCCCCAGTTCGCGCTCGGACATCAACCGCTCATGAGGCTTATAGTGTCCGGCGCCTATATCCGCGACGAGCGCATTCTTTAGCTGTAAGTAAAGCGGTGTGGGAGCTTCGCGCCTGAGCCTCATGGTATATCCTGATATAACTGGTATGTACCAGTTATATCAAAACACACAGCAAAAAGCAATAGGTTAATTGTTATGGAGGGAGCAATACTGACGGCTTACGAAGGAGACATTCCCTCCCAAGATTTCAGCACTGCCCATCACCTGCTAACCATTCCTTCTCACCCGCTCCTGAACATCCGTGGCAAACCGTTGAATGAACTGACCAACAAATTCAGCTGGACTGAGCTTCATAGCATCCATCAAAGGTGTCATATCCATTCCATAGTTGAGGGCCGTTGTTGCATCCACACCGTGTGAGCCAAGATAAGTGGCATTCGCGCGGCGGCGTCCCATCGAAGCCAGGTCATACCGTTTGCCACCTGCAATTTGCGAATCAAATACGCCCAATAAGGCAAACTGCAGATTCTCATGTCCGGAGAGATCCATCAGCACTTTATCCGAGTCGACCATCCAATCCAACGCCCGCCAGACTTCACACCCAATAACTCGCTCGGGACGTTCCGCCAGATCTAGTTTCCGCAAGGCTTCGATCACCCGGAGAGCGACTGCCACGTGCGTATCGTGCTTATCCGCCAGATTGTGAGTATATACAAACCTGGGCTTCGTTGCCTGAAGGATTGCAAGGATATCATCCACAGGCCCGCGCTGCGAGCCGTCCTTCATCACCTTGCTGGGAATATCCAGCATGATCTGTGCTGCGAACTCCCCAACAACTGCCGCTTTACGCTGTTCCTTGAAACGGACCAGGCGCATTTCCTCATCTGTGTAATCTTTATAGAGACTGTCACGCGGTGAGCCGCGGCCGTCTGTCACGACCACGCCGGTGAACCATTGATCCGGTTGTTGAAAACATTCAAGGATTGGCTGTGCCGCCATGATCTCAATATCATCCTGATGCGCGGCAAAACATAGATGCGTTGTTCGCGCCAATGCCTGTTCTTCAGGCGTCTGATCGGGAATGTAAATCTCAGCTGTGCTAAGATGGAATTTCATAATAATTTCCTCTTCTCAGATGAATTGCCAGTCGCTTTGACTTCAACAAATGATTGAGTCCATACATTTTCATAATCGATTTATATCACTCTATTGGACTCAAGTGCGTTTTTGGGATAAACTTTAACCGCATTTGCAGCCATAAAATACAAGATCACAATATCCCGCGTTCGTCGAACCAAACTGACCTCTCTGTCGCGATCTCAATGGAAACGAGATCGTATTTGGCGGCGTTCCGCTGCAACCAGTTCCTCTCAGCGCCGGCTGGATGGAACGCGAGGATGAGATACATCTAAAATCATGAGTGATACTACATTTGATATTCTTCGTGCTCGTCAGGACACACCTGGCTGCGAGCAGGTTTTGCACTTCAATAATGCAGGTGCCGCTCTCATGCCGAACCGGGTCCTGGACGCGGTCACAGGGCATCTGCGGCTGGAGGCGGAAATCGGCGGTTATGAAGCCGCGGAGTCAGCGCACGACGCAGTCGAGCATGTCTACGATGCAATCAGCCAGCTGATCGGTAGCCAGCGTGATGAGATCGCCATTATCGAGAATGCAACCCGCGCCTGGGATATGGCATTCTATTCTCTGTCATTTAAACCGGGCGATCGTATCCTGACTTCCATTGCCGAATACGCGAGCAACTACATTGCCTTCCTGCAAATCGCGCAGCGAACCAGCGCCACGGTGGAGGCGATTCCAAACGACCAACATGGACAGGTCTCTGTAGAAGCGCTGCAACGTATGATCGATGAGCGCGTTAAATTGATTGCGATTACGCATGTGCCAACGAACGGCGGTCTCGTCAACCCGGCTATGGAGATCGGTAAGATTGCGCGGCAAGCCAACATACTCTATCTTCTGGATGCCTGTCAATCGGTCGGGCAAATGCCCTTGAACGTGCAGGTGATCGGCTGCGATATGCTTTCCGCGACAGGGCGCAAGTATTTACGTGGTCCGCGCGGCACGGGGTTTCTCTATGTGCGGCGCGATCTCATCGAACAATTAGAGCCGCCTTTCCTCGACCTTCACGCGGCAACCTGGGTGACGAAGGACAGGTATGAAATTCGGGCTGATGCCCGCCGCTTTGAGAACTGGGAAACGAATTACGCAGGCAAAATAGGGTTGGGTGTAGCCGTCGATTATGCCCTCGCCTGGGGTTTAGAGGATATTTGGACCCGTGTATCACACCTCGCAAGTACCTTGCGAACCCGTTTAAGTGATATTCCACAGGTTCAAGTCCATGATCTGGGCGTTCAGAAATGCGGCATAGTTACGTTTACAGTTGCCGAACGGGATCCGCTAGAGATCGGTTATAAACTCGCCGGGCAAAAGATGAATGTTTCCGTCTCTGCCACGGCAAGTACCCGGCTCGATATGGAGCAACGCGGACTTGCCAGTGTCGTCCGCGCCTCGGTCCATTACTACAACAGTGAGGAAGAAATAGAGCGTTTCTGCGATTTCGTTTCTCGCATAGGGTGATGATAACAGGCATCGATCTTAGCCTCCTTAAAGCCGCGCGACAATTCATTGCTGCCAGCTTGCTACAGCGCGATTTCAAATCATCCCAGGTTATGACTCCTGTCTGTTTCAGCCGAATATTTCCATCTGATTCTGTAAGGAGAAACCCATGAGTCGAACAAGTAAACTTTTCTTCACGTTCAGCCTGCTGGCACTCCTAGTATTGACCTTCAGCAGGCCTGCAAGCGCATTCGATGGCCGCTCCGGCGAAAACATCGTGATCCAGAGCGATGAAGTGATCGATGATGATCTTTACATCACCGCCGGGACGTTCGTTTTGGACGGTACAGTAAACGGCGATCTGATTGCTGTAGGCCAGACCATTACCATCAACGGCAGAGTAGATGGCGATGTGCTGGCGGCCGGGCAAACCATCGCCGTTCATGGCACAGTGACCGGCGCGATCCGTATGGCGGGTTCCATCTTGCTCCTCGACGAGCAAGCCAGCATCGGCGGGGACATCATTGCGGCGGGCTATAGCTTGGAGACCCGGGAAGGAAGCGCGATCGGTCAGGATCTTGTGTTCGCGGGCGGGCAGACCCTGCTGGCGGGCGCCGTGACGCGTAATGTGCATGCAGCCACCGGAGCGTTCGAACTGCGTGGTACGGTAGGAGGTAGCATCAATGCAGAAGTCGGAGAAGCGGATGCAGGCTATGCTGGCCCGCCGCCGACGCTCTTCATGCGCCCCTCAGTCTCCGTGCCGAAAGTGGCTCCCGGTCTCACGATTGCCCCATCGGCAAAGATCGAAGGAGATCTGGAGTATACGCAATCCAGAGAGCTTGCCATCCCGGCAGGTGTCGTCGTAGGGGAAGTCACCCGCGACCAGCCGGCGACAAATACAACCGCGCCGGGTCAGGAGACCACCGGTGAAAGAATTCTGAATTGGGGCGTAAACCTGTTGCGCACGAGCATCACCCTGATTCTGATCGGCTTGTTCCTGCTCTGGTTGTTCCCGTCGTTTATGCGGGGTTTGAGCCTGAAGCTGCAATCGGCCACCTGGCCCAGCCTGGGATGGGGTGTCGCAGCGTATGCGGGCTTTTTCTTTGTGTTGCTGCTCATCGTTGCCGGAACGATCGCAGGCGGACTGCTCTTCGGCGTATTGACCCTGGGCGGGCTAGCGGGCACCGTCGTCTGGGTCGGCATCCTTTCACTTTTCGCCCTGGTCCTCGGGTTTGTGCTGGTCACTTCTTTCGTCGCGAAGATCGTATTCGGTCAGGCGCTCGGGAGATGGCTCCTCAGCCGCGCAAGCTCACCACTGGCTGAACACCGCTTCTGGCCGATGGTCATTGGCGTGATCGTTACGGTTGCGGTGATTGCCCTGTTTCGCTTTCCTCTCATCCCCGGGTTCCTAGGTGGATTGCTGAATTTTGCGGTCATTCTGTTTGGCTTGGGCGCGTTCTGGCTCTGGGGACGTGAACGAATTGTTCGCCGGTCTGTCGCGCCGTAGGTTCGAGAGGGTGCTGGAGACTCTATCTGAAAAGAAGGTTTCTGCTTCAGAGTGTTTCTCCATTCAAGATCAACCTTTGTTTTCACACCCATAGATAGACTGGCAGATCGTAAGGATCTGCCAGTCTGCATTCAGGAGGACCGGTTTACTTAAATTGATTTTGGAACTGAGCGACGATGCCTTCCGTCAGCATGTGCGCCATTTGAAGGATCTCGTCGTGAACCTTATCATAGGCGACGACGTCGCCAGCCCAGTCTGCATTCAGCCGAGCTGAGGCTTCCTCCAGAGTCAAATCCAGGTGCATACTCATCATGGACTGCATTTCAGCCAGCTGCCAGTGCCTGGGATTGGCACTGTTCAGGAACGCCGCAATGTCATCTGCATTTTGGTACCAGCGCTCATTGGCATCTTCGAACCTAGCTGTATCGCCAGCCTTCGCAGCAGCGAGGAGATCCGCGGCAATCAGGATATGCTCATTGAGCAGGGATGTCAGTTGTTTACCAGCTTTATCCCCATAGAATGGTTTGACTGCGTTTCCAATGTCCACCTGGTTTTGCAAAAGACGTGCCGCAGCGGCATCTGCATCCGGCAGATCACTGGTGACGCTCATAATATAAAGGCGGGTCCAGGTAACATGATCCTCCCACAGTGCATCCATTGCCAAAGTGAGCCCAATCTCCTGCTGGGAGGCTTTCTGGTTGGCGAAACTCTTAGGGAACTGTCTGATGATCCCGTCAGAGATCATATCAGCCATATGGAGGATCTCATTGTGAACCTTGTCATAGGCGACGATGTCGCCAGCCCAGTCCTCATTCAAACGAGCAGTGGCTTCCTCCAGAGTGAGGTCTAAATGATCTTTCATCATCGTCTTCATTTCATCCAGCCGCCAGTGCCTGGGATTGGCGCTGTTCAGGAAGGCTGCAATGTCATCTGCATTTTCGTACCAGCGTTTATTTGCATCTTCGAACCTGGCTGAATCGCCAGCCTTCGCGGCGGCAAGAAGGTCAACTGCGATCAGGATGTGGTCTTCCAGTAATGCAGTTAGCTGCTCGCCGGCCTCGTCACCGTAGAACGGTTTGACCGCGTTTCCAATATCTGTCTGGCTTTGCAATAACCGTTGGGCAGCGGCATCCGCTTCGGGCAAGTCCGCGAGGGCGGCAATGATATAAACGCGGGTCCAGGTGACATGATCCTCCCAGAGTTTACGGACCGCCTGCTGGAATACAAGCGGATCAATTTTCTTATTTTTGTTTGCCGTTTGTACGAAGTCAAAAATCTCCACGTGAGATATGGATTCGGCAGGGTTCAGCGTTGTCTCGTGTGATTCCGCATGAGAATGAAC
>JAICRQ010000450.1 GCA_025966435.1 Anaerolineales bacterium
GGCTTCAAATCATATCGGTGGCGCAGGGCATCCCAATTATGATCTTGCGAGAAATGCTTGAGTAGCCAGCTCGAATTTCCATGCGGGATCAAGTGCATTTTTCGTTCCTCGACAAACGGGAACAGGGACAGGAATTTCTCACAATTCTCCCTTGCATGAAAAAATATCGCAGAAAAGTTCTTATAAATATCTGCATAGGCACGCACCGTGAGGGATGAAAAGAGTCCCCGCTGAGCCTCACGCATCTCAAACTCGTGGCAGATCTGTGTAAGTATCAAGCCGCGCCGACGCATTTGCGCCAGAAAAAATGCCTCAAACGGAAAATGAATCTTCGAGAACTGAACGATATCTGGTTTGAGCTCAATCAGAGTGCGCGTCAGGCTGACCCAGGCAGAGAGGAGGCGAATCGCTCTTTGTCCGCGCCGCACCGTCCAGCGAAGCTTATGCCACCTGCGCTGCCAGGCATTCGCCTGTATAGTTTGGCTCGCCTGCGGGTCGAACAGGCTCCAGAGATCCAGCAGATTGTTCACCTGAAAATTGTGCGGGAGGTGAGCAAGCTCATACTCCTTCCCCGTAATCAAGGTGACGTCTGCACCTTGATCGGCGAGAGCAGTACATAACTGATAGGTGTAATGAATCAAACCGCCGCTTGCATTGGGCTCTACTAAGACAAGGCGTAGTCTACGATTTTCCATAGGCTTTTAACTGCTCTAGATAGAGATCCTTCAATTGCTCGACCTGTCGTTGGATACTGAACTTTTGATTGACGATCTTCCAGCCCTCCGCGCCCATTTCGGCGCGCTCTTCCTGGTTTTTCAATAAACGAATGCAAGCTCTTGAAAGATCCTCCTGATCTTCAGGCTCAATCAGAAATCCATTCTGACCTTCGGTAATCATTTCCGGGATGCCTCCCACGCGGCTTGCGATGAGGGGCAATCTGGCCGCCATTGCTTCGGCAATGACGGTTGGTAAAGCCTCCGTCAGGGTTGGGAGGACGAATATATCGCTCGATGCCAGCAGCCGCGGCACATCCTTGCGCATCCCTGCAAATACGACTCGCTCATTCACCCCTGCTCTACTTACTTCTTCAACCAGAGCATCCCGATGCGACCCGCTTCCCACAACTAGATAATAGGTATTCGGATGAGACGCCAGAATGGCAGGCATGGCACGAATCAGGAACTGTATTCCTTTCGGCGGACGCAAGACGGCAACCGTGACAAGGACATCTGCCTCAGATGGGATGCCGAGCTCCGCGCGGACCTGGCTCCGTTCTCGAGCCGAGTCCATGTTCGAAAACGTGGTCAAGTCGATACCGTTATAGATTGTCTTCACCTGCCCGTTAGGTGCCCCGCTAATCGTTCTGTGGTACTGCCGCGCCTCCTCCGAGACGGCAATCACACGGTCACAGAAATGACGCAATGTAAACCATTCCACCTTTTGATGCAGCTTCGTCTTGGTCTTGACATCCAGCGAAGGCATTACGTGAATCGTGCACACACTGGGCAGACGGAGAAGTTTTGCCGAAATATTCCCCAGAATATTGGCTGCCTCCAGTTGCGTATGCACGAGATCCGCACGAATGCTTTTGAGATAAGTTGTCAGTCGGGGAATCGCCTTCAGCTCACGGAGATGTTTTATGTTCAGGCATTCCACCGGGACTCCCAGCGCGCGAATCTCATCTGCCATCGGGTTGCCGTCTTTGGATTGCATCGCACAAACATAGGGATCAAAATGCGCGCGGCTGAGATGTTTCAATATCGGCACCATCAAACGCTCCGCGCCTCCCATGCTCAAGCCGTCGATGAGAAAAGCGATTCGATATTTCTGTACAGGCGTTGCAACGTTGCTCAACTTTGATCCTTAACTCAACGTTCAGCGGGCCAGTTTTGCAATTCTGCAAAAAGATAGCGCCACAGGAGATCATCCGGATGGCTGTAGCCAAATTCCAATGCCGGCCGTACGGCTTTCTCCACGCAGCACAACATCATGCCATATTTTTGTGGTAGAAGCACATAATGGTCGGGTTGTCCATATACGTCCAAATATTCAGGGATCACATCGGTGCGCCAGTTGGTCAGGAGCTGAAACGCCTGCTTTGCCTGCTCCTTAACGGACTCGCTTCCTGATGCAGAAAGGGCGCCAGCCAGAAGAAAGAAATAAACATCCAGGCTCACATCGGCAGACCAGCGTGCGAATTGCCAATCGACAAACATCAAGCGTCCACGTTTCCTGTCACGGATCATGTTTCCATGCCAAAAGTCACCCTGGATTAATACCTCGTGGCTGGCTGTCGTTGATTTTTCATTCATGATGATTACCAGTTCCGTGAGTGCCCGCTCTTCTTCAGCCCTGAGCTGAAATAATTCTCTGAACCTATCTATCTTCGTCAGCTGATCACGATCCAATGTATCTTCACCCTGAATGCGTCGCTCGGTTAACCGATTGAGATCGCGCAAAGTACGAGCTGCCTCTCTCGCGAGAGCGCCCACCTGCCTGTTGTCTTCCCAGAAGGACTTGCGCGATAGGCGTGTCAAACTCTCACCCGTGACATAAGAGATCATCAGCACGGGTCTATCTTGTAACATAGGAAGCGCGTAGGGCTTGGGAATATAGTTCACAGCTGCTGTACCCATACAGCTCCACAACTCCAGTAGATGGTCGTACTCTGTTTTGAGCATCCAGCCGTTCTTGGACAGGCGGGGGACTTTTGCAACCAACACGGGATCAGACTTTTGCTCATCGAAGCCAAAAAAAATTACGTTATCGTGAAAGTCCGCGTCACCATTCGCTAAACTCACCCAGTGTGGAGGCGCTGAAAAAAGCTTACGCTTTCCCTCGGAAAGCGAAGCGCCGTACTCGGAAAGCTCGTCAAGGAAGGATTTCATCATGGCTCAGGCTGTGGTGACCGCAAAATAGCACGGCAGAAAATGCGACAGGCTTTTCCAGCCGAATGTCCCTGACAGAATGCGCAGAGCCCTTAGAACAGCCGGTTTTCGCCGGAAACGGTTTTGCAGCGCAAATCGCAAGGTTCGGGAGTCCAACTCAAAAATATATTCTGGGATCCGCAGGTCTGGCATTGCCCCAAACATTTCCACGGACATAAAACCAGCCTGTTTTAATTCGTTCCTGAGGTGATGAGGTGTGAAAGAATAATAATTCATTCCGCGATGGTCAGACCAGCTCAGGCTGTTATTAAATCCAACCAACAGAGTACCGCTAGGTGCAAGGAATCGCCGGGCAGAGGAATAGAATTCGATCCGGTCAACAGATCGAGTACCTACTAAGACAGTTGGCAAGCCAAAGGGCAAGACCAGAAAAGAATTCTTATCGCTCTTAGGATTTCTAAAGTCTGAGAAGGAAAGTCGCTGTGAAGGATGGACGCCTATATGTTCAAGGGCCTGGCTTAATTCCGCGTCATCTTCAAAGAGAAAATACCCTTTGTGAAGATCAGCGATCGGCAGCAAAAAACGCCAATCCAGGCTGTGGCGAAA
>JAICRQ010000472.1 GCA_025966435.1 Anaerolineales bacterium
ATACACGAGACGTGCGCCTACCAGCGCTTCGCGTCTTGATCCAAAGCTCCCTGCTGCCCTTATGAGGAGCTCTTGCAACGTCCATGCGAATAAGATGAAGAACACTGGCATGACCAGCGCAATATACCGGTTTGCACCGCCGTGGTTTTCCCAGGCATCGCCCCCGACGTAAACACTGTAGGCGACTTGCCCCACCAAAATCATAAAAAGCAGCATGACCTTCCAGTCACGGCGAAAGAGCAGGAGTGTGAAGGGCAGCAGTGTGAACACCCAGTTGTTGTAATACGTAAACCAGATGAATGCATATACACCGCGCATGATACGCAGCGAGATGGGCCAGCCTTCCACTTTGAGGTAATAGGTATTCGGCAACAAGTCGCCGTAATAGAAATACCGTGCCAGTGTTTGTCCGCCCAGAAACAGGACAAAAAGAACCGATCCCCAGACGAGATGCTGTTTTCGATAGTGCGGCTGGGAAAAAAACAGGACCGCGAAGACGATCCCGTAAGGAATTGCCATATCGATCCGAACGAGCATGGAAACAGCCAGCAGGATATAAATCCACGGATTGAAGCGGGAGGAACTTCGAAGAGCCAGCCAGATCACAACGGATAGGAGCAACGTGAGGATACTCACTTCCATCCCAAGCAGCCCCCAACCATTCAAGGGACCATAAAAGGCTGTCAGTGCAACTGCTGCCAGCATCACAAAGGAATCGTTGGTAAATTCCTCGACGATCTTGCGCACGAAGAATAGATTCAGGGCGAGAAAGACAAGCCCGCTGAGCTGAACGTAAAAACTGATGATGTTAGCGGGGAGGGGAAACAGATGAAAAAGCGCCATAAACCCAACCCAAAGCGGGTTGGTAAAGCCTTCCACGTATTCCCCCGCATTCCAGACCATTCCAATTCCATGCGCCAGGTTATAAGCATAACGCATGGAGATCATCGCATCATCGAATAGAACGTAGTAGGTTTGACCTTCCACAATGATTGCACTCTTATGAATGTATTGGATGCCGTAATAGATATAACCCGCCAGGAGCAAACCGAAGAGAATATTGCGGAATTGTCTTAGAGTCATGCTGTAATTATACGTGTAAACAATTGGCTGAACTCTTACTTCACTGCTAGCCGAATGCGCGTTGGATTTCAAGATATAATCGCGCCTTGCACGCAAGAACTTGCAAAGAATATCCTAAAGTAATTTCTTCACAAGCTTTTACTCGCCCCGGATGACCATGAAATTTCTCATTGCAGGACTTGGTTCTATTGGTCGCAGACATCTCAGCAACTTAATTGCACTGGGCGAAAAAGACATCGTCCTCCTGCGCACACGTAAGGGGACGCTTCCGGACGATGAATTGGCAGGCTACCCGGTTGAAACAGATCTGAGCGAGGCGCTTGAAAAGCATAAGCCTGATGCCGTGATCGTAGCGAATCCAACGTCCATGCATCTGGACGTTGCGATCCCCGCCGCAGAAGCGGGTTGCCATATCCTTCTCGAAAAACCAATATCTTATTCCCTCGAACGGCTGGATATTTTACAGAAAGCTGCCGAGGAGGGTGGGAGCAGAATCCTTGTGGGGTTTCAATTCCGCTACCACCCAGCTTTGAACAAAGCACGTGAGCTGATTCAATCGAACACACTGGGCAAGACCTTAACGGTCCATGCGCACTGGGGCGAGTACTTGCCGCAATGGCATCCCTGGGAGGATTACCGCCAGAGTTACGCGGCACGCGCCGATCTGGGTGGCGGGGTAATTGTTACGCTCACCCATCCATTGGATTATCTGCGTTACCTGCTTGGCGAAGTCGAATCCCTATGGTCGTTCAACGGACATATTTCCCCGCTTGAGATCGATGTGGAGGATGTCGCCGAGATCGGTTTGAGATTTGTGAATGGAGCAGTGGGGGGAGTCCACGTAAATTATTTTCAGCGCCCGCCTGTTCATCGATTGGAGATCGTCGGCACAAAGGGAACGCTACGGTGGGATAATGCCGATGGGATTCTTCATCTATATAAAATGCCAGCCTCCTTCGGTTCTTACTCGGAGAATCCCTCTGCTCCCGTTATGGAAACATTTTCCCTGCCCGAGGGCTTCGAGCGGAACCAGCTCTTCGTGGAGCAAACGCGTCATTTTATCGAGATAGTTCGCGGGGAGGCTGAACCGGTTTGCGGTCTCGAAGATGGGGTGATGGCTTTACGTCTCGCGTTAGCGGCATACGAATCCCAAAAAACGGGTCGCATCATTGGAATGGTGTGACTTTCTCTTTTTAAGAGTTACACAGAATCTCATGGATCATTTTATAGTCATAACCAAATTCCGGTGGGTAACCCGGGTCGGTTGCTAACGTATTGCATAGAGGTAAGCGGACTTCCGCCCGCCCCTTGATCTCTTCCCTGTAAAGCGATCTGGCGTCTTCATATCTCCCCAGGTTCACGAGTCCCTCCAGAAATGGAATGACCTCAGACGTATCGTCGGTTTCCAGGTTCAGCTCTCGTACCTTATCATAGAGCCTGCCCATCTCTTCCCAATCACCGGCTTGACGGGCGAGTGAAGCCTTTTGGTAGTAATAGCACCAGCCACGTGGAGGCTCTGCGCCAAATATGGAAGCCGGCGGAATGGGGGCTTCGCCGGATGGAATGATGCGATCCACGCGGGAATAAGATCCCACCTGTTGCACCAGAAGCGACTCACTCCCGGAATAAACGGGAAGAGTTCCATCGATCACATGAAAACAGGATGCAGACGATGGATAGCTGATCAGCAGCAAATTGCTGAAATCTCGACGAAGACGAATGTCGCGAACGAGGTTATTTCGCACTTCTTTTCTTAAGATGTCGTAGGCTGTGGCAGAATTTAGAACTTCTGCCTGAATAGCCGGCGCCTTGGCAGCGCCGGGATTGTAGATCAAATTAATGGGTCCCCATACCTCATAATCCTGCTGCGGATTGAAGCCTCCTGAAAGCGAAGCCATCACCAGAGTATCATCCTGGATATCCGGCGCGCGCCAGAAAAGCTGCCATGCCATCTCACGCTGAATCTCCCAGTAGCGCTCCCAGTAATCGGCATTTAAGACCTGGGTCGAGACAGAAATGAAAACCAAAGCAACCAGAGCCCATCTGCGGAATGCCGGCTGGAGCATGAGCACGATGCCGCTCATGAACAACATCACCCCGGGAATCGGATGGAGCCCATAGCTCTTGTAGGGGTCGTACAGGTCCATCTGCCTGCCAGATGCGATCACGGGTGAGATGGCGAACAAAATGACCAGCGCTCCCATCCAGAGAAAATCCCTCATCAGCCGCGGGGTTTCCTGCCTGTGAGCCTCCATG
>JAICRQ010000105.1 GCA_025966435.1 Anaerolineales bacterium
ATGCACTTCCCTCCGCCACTGCTTCAACAAAGCTTTCGTGATTGCCCAGGCATAGCTTCCAGCGCGCAAACCTTGGTGAAAAGGTCTATTTAGCCTTGATTCCCTAGGCTCGGTTTTAGCGGATTGAATGCTGCCCAAGGAAGGTGCAGGAGCGCCCGTTGCCCGCCAGTTCCACGAACCGCGAAGATTTAATTTTGGGGAAGAAAGGTGATGCTACCAAGAATCCACCGGACCCGTGTTTGGTAGCCCTGGCTCAACTTTCTATCAAGAAGAGTGGGATTAGGAGGCTGGCAAGAACCAACCTCAGCTTGCCTGATAGGGATAGAGCCAGGACAGAAAGTCTTGGGAAGCGAAGCTGCCCTTCGATGGGTTTAGAAAAGGGTGTAGATAAACGGTCCAACGCCAGAGGCAGAGGCAAAAATCAAGAGCAACCCGAAGAGTAATAGAACTGTGACCATCGGGATCAGCCACCACAGTTTACGCTGCCACAGGAAATTCAGAAGCTGCCCAACGATGCCAATATTGGAAGACATACTGCGGAAAAAATTTTTCATTGATCTCCTCACTTTCTAACTACAAAGTTATCCATATAAAGTGTGTCGATATCACTTTTGCCAAACGTGTTCAAGGCATTCGCAGGTGTAGTGACGATGGGTTCACCGCGTAAGTTGAAGCTGGTGTTCAACAGGACCGGTACCCCGGTCGCCTGACCGAACAACTCGATGCTCCGGTAGTAGAGCGGATTGTTTTCGCGTCGCACCGTTTGGATCCTGCCGGTGCCTCCTTCATGAGTCACGGCCTGTATTTTCTCGCCACATCCGGTCCTTGTCGGGTAGACCATAAGCATATAGCGCAGAGGATAATTTCGCTCTGGGTTCTCCAGTCCGGCATAGAATTCCGTGACGCGCTCCTCCAAAATCACCGGGGCGAAAGGCCGGAATGGCTCTCGAAACTTGATACGCGCGTTGACGACGTCCTTCATCTCTGCCCGGCGCGGATCGGCCAGAATGGAGCGGTTACCCAACGCCCGCGGTCCCCATTCGAAGCGCCCTTGGAAGAGGGAGATGACTTTGCCAGCCAGCATGTCGTCCACCATCATTTGGGCCCGGCGCTCGGGATCTTCGATGCACTGGTAGGAGCGACCGGTAGCTTCAATAGCGGTCTGCACTTCTTGGGGAGAATATGCTTGCCCCCAGTAGGCGTGTTCCATAACGAATTTCCTGGGTTGGCCCAAGAGGACGTGATACACGTAAAGAGCCGCGCCCAGCGCTCCTCCTGAATCGCCCGGGGCGGGCTGGATAAATACCTCCTCGAACGGGGTCTCGCGCAGGATGCGGCCGTTCGCCACGGAGTTTAGGGCTACGCCCCCGGCCATACATAGCCTCTTGAGCCCTGTCCGCTCGTAGGCGTATCGCGCCATTTTCAGAAGCATCTCTTCCGTTGCCGTTTGGATGCTGGCAGCAATATCGGCATAATACTGGTTAGTTTCGGCGGTCTTTGTATCCCAATCCGGATGATCCTTTTTGGGATGCGTGGTGGGCGTATAAAAGACAGATTCGTGGGCGCGCGGAGCGCCAAAAAGATCAACGAATTTTTTGCTGAAGGTCTGAGTCGTTGAGTGATGGAAGGAAAAATACTCCATATTGAGCCGGAAACTGGCATCATTGCCCATCTCGACGAGTTTGTAAACGTCGTCAACCCTTGTGGGTTTCCCATACGGCGCCATCCCCATCACCTTATACTCCCCTTCATTGACTTGGAAGCCCAGGAAGGCTGTGAACGCCGAATACAGCAGTCCGAGGGAATGAGGGAACTTTACTTCGTTGAACAGCTCGATATGATTCTTGCCTTTTCCATCCCAGTCCGCAGTAGCTTTCCCGACGGTGGTCGTTGTCCATTCGCCCACACCATCCACGGTAAGGATTGCTGCATCCTCATAAGGGGCACAGAAAAAGGCGCTGGCAGCGTGGCTCAAATGGTGCTCTACGAAAAGCAGTTTCTCATCCGGAATATTCAGCGTGGTGAGGATATGGCCTTTGATCCACAGCTTGTCGTTGAACCAGGTGATCATTGACTCTCGGAATACGCCCCAGGACTGGGGGAAGGTCTGCAATGTAGTCAACAAGATCCGCTCGAACTTCTGCAATGGCTTTTCATAGAACACCACATAGTCCAGGTCATTGGCTGTAATCCCGGCTTGGCGCAGACAAAAATCGATGGCCTGACTTGGGAAGCTATAGTCGTGCTTTATTCGGGTAAAGCGCTCTTCCTCAGCGGCGGCTACTAAAACACCGTCTTGTAACAAAACCGCGGCGGCGTCGTGATAGTAACAAGAAAGACCCAAGATGTACATTAGAAAAGCCTCCGTGAATCCTCAAGAGTCAGGTCGCGCGTTGTGCGTTCCAACCATTTCGCGCGGTTACGCGGGCGTATTGCCAGGGGGTCCCCAAATAACCGCATACCCAAAGCAAAGGGCATGAACAAGGTAAAGTAAAAAACCGTCAGAACCAACCGACCGATTAGATCGCCCATGAATTGGCCGATCCGTTTCCAGGCTTGCCATCCTTTTCGTAACGCTTCCATATCCTACCTCCCAGTTGAGTTTTTTCCCTGCGCCGATCTCAATGAAATCCTTGATATTCATTTAAATAGATTAAGATCTATATCCTTCGACGCACGGGATCTTGACTTAACCAATTTAAGTAAACGACAACGGTTGCTGGTACGTTCAATCCAGCAATTAGCATTTCAAGATATAGATTGAATTTGTTTGATCAAGTTCTCGCAGGGCTTTACTAAAAGTAGAAATTCCTATGCCACTGTCCCCCGTTCTGGTGGTATCCTTTCCAGGACGCCAGCTTTCTTCAAACTAACGCGCTCCGCCATTACGGCAGGAGAATGCCGGCCCAACGTGCACATTTACTTGTTGGGCTATCACGAGGCACCTGACGGCAGGGCTTTTATAGTACTAAGCTTGAGACCATGACAGTTATCTTCTAAAAAGGTTACAAACATTGTAGAGAAATCTGTAACCAAATCAGCTGTAGCTGGTCTCAATCTCAAATCCTAACATTCTTAGGTGCTACAGCTTTCGGGGTACGGACGACTTCAAAACGGTACGCTCTTCCGGCTTCCTTAAAGACAGCAAGACTTTTGGATTGAGCGCTATTTTACTTTAAACAACAAAGGACGATCGCGACGCGTAACTACTTGCGCGCTCAGTGATTTGAAAAATACGTTCTGATTATAGCAGTAATGAAGAATTTACCAGACTTCGTTTTTCGGCTTTCTAGGAATTGCCGTGGTAGTGGTGTACCTTTCATCCACCACCTCCAAATACATAACTAAACCCCAGAACCGGTTGCGGAAAAATTAAGTGAAGAAAATCCATCTGGGCATCCAGCTGAGGTGCTACAATAACTGCCGCAACGGATGTCGAGCTAATGTCGATCCATGTGATCCGCTCGTAGGAGAAGGCAGAGTTTCAGTTACTCTGCGGCGGATACGCCCGTCGGTGTCAATGACCGTGGGTGACGAAGTAGCACAAACGGTTTGCCCTATACCTCGCAAAATTGACTTTTTTAAAAGGTTTATACTGATATATAATCTCCGAATTGTCTTCGTAACGATTGGAAGTAATGACGGGGATTGGCTTGTTTGAAAAGAGCCAACACATCTTGTATCAGTGGTTTGAGATTTTTGCTTTAAGCTATCAGAGGGCGAGGAGCACCTCATCCAGTCTTTTATCTTGAGGCTAAAGAACAGAAATGCGTGCAACTGAGCCCCAACCAGGACAATTGAATATTCCTGTACCTAGTGCAACCCAAATTTCCCCCATCACATATGGATTGGGGGCATTTGGGTTGGAGTCTCTCTATACAGTTTTTACGGGCTTTTACATGTTTTATTACATCGATGAGCTAGGGCTTGCCGTTACGATGGCAGCAATCATCAATGTCATTTATGGTATCTGGGATGCGGTCAACGATCCAATAGTAGGGTTGCTCTCTGATAATACACGTACCCGTTGGGGAAGACGGAGGCCATGGCTCGTGACCGGATTGCCCTTCTATGTAGGTCTGCTCGTATTGGTTTATGCGGTGCCTACGCCTTTCCTGCAAGGAAGTGCATTATTCTGGTATGGATTGGTGATATTTCTTCTATTTGAATTAGCATATACGATCATGGCGGTTAACTACGGATCGCTCTTTCCAGAACTCTTCCAGGATTTCCAAGAACGGGCGCGCGCAGGCTCATACTACCAGGGTCTTTCCATGCTTGGTGAACTTGTCGGGTTCTCTATCCCACCCTTAATGTATGCTACGTTTGGTTTTGTTCCAATGGCAATTAGCGTTGCCGTGGTTGCTGGCATCGCCCTCTTCCTGGCAATAATTCGAAATACAGAAGACCCAGAGGCCTCGAAAGCGCCGCCATTGGATCTCAAAGATGCTTTCGGGGAGGTATTAAAAGACCGTCCTTTTTTATTGTTCACCATTGCATTGACCTTTATGACATTTACAACTGGAGCATATACCCTGGCGACTCCATTTTGGGTCAAGTACACCCTGGCCGCCAGCCCGCAGGTGACTTCACTCATTTTCGCAACTGTGTTTATTACAGCTATTTTGTCAGTCGCCATCTGGGGCAGGCTCGTACGTGTTCTGGGAATCAAACGATCCTGGCTGTGGTCTGTTAGTGTGATGGCTGCATCAGCGATTATTTTGGGGTTAGCCTCCGACGTGGTCTGGGGAGCTATTGGCGCTGCGGTAGCTGGGGCAGGCCTGGGAGGGGGCCAGGTCTGCCGCGAAATGATTATGGCCAATTTTGTGGATAGAAACATGAAACGCACAGGTCACCGTCGAGAGGGAATATATTACAGTCTGCTGCGAGTCATAGGGAAGCTCTCGAAGATCCTGCAGTCGCTGGCTTTAGTCCTTTTAGGTTTACTCTTTGGTTATGTCAGCGGTGATAACCCGGGTCCGCACCCAGAAAACGCTTTCCGCTTTTTGATCGGCGTATTTCCACTTGTTTTTACCTCCATCGCCTGGCTGATTGCCAGCAGGCTCTCGTTTGAAAACAAACAGGCATAGTTATCGCAGCGATATAATAAGTTCAAATGAAGACGGATTTACTCGCTTCAAAATTTTACTATCCCCCACATCGCCTGGATTTCGTAGAGCGCCCGCACTTGCTCGCAAGTCTCAACGCAGGACTAAGCGGGAAGTTGACGCTCGTTTCGGCTCCACCAGGTTTTGGCAAGACGACCCTGGTGAGTGAATGGATCCGAGGCTGCGATCATTCTGCGGCCTGGTTATCGCTGGATAAAAACGATAACGATCCATCCCGTTTTTTGATCTATCTGATCGCCGCCCTGCAGCGTATTGACTCGGAGATCGGGATCGATGTCCAGGTTGTCCTGGAAGAATCTCAGTCTCCCCATTTTGAAATTCTGCTCACCCGGTTGATCAGCGAGATGGCGCAATTTCCGGGGAAGTCCATCGTTGTTCTCGATGACTATCACCTGATCGATTCAAAAAAGGTCCACGATGCAACCAAATTCCTGATCGAACATTTGCCACCAACGATTCACCTGGTGATTACCGGACGCGCGGATCCACCACTGCCGATCTCACGGCTGCGGGTCCAGGGGGACGTGAATGAAGTGCGGACCTCTCAATTGCGCTTTACAAAAAAAGAAGCGGCTGCCTTTCTCAATGATCGGATGGGTTTTGATCTGTCACAGGAGGGTATCGCAGCACTGGAAGCGCGTACGGAAGGTTGGGTCGCCAGCCTGAAACTAGCGGCAATCTCCATGCAAGGGCGGGATGATCGGACCGAATTCGTCACCGAATTTTCTGGTAGTAACCGGTATGTTATTGATTACCTCGTCGACGAAGTGATGGCCCGCCAACCGGCAGAGGTGCAGACCTTTTTGCTCCGCACGTCGATTCTGGATCGGTTCTGTGCGCCTCTTTGTGAGTACGTCGTCGGTGGTTCTGCGGATATGGACGTCATCGATTACCTGGATCGTTCTAATCTTTTTTTGATTCCGCTTGACGATCACAGGCAGTGGTATCGCTACCATCACCTTTTTGCGGATTTCCTGAGTCAAAAACTTCGTGAATCCGAGCGAGACAAAATCGCCGAGCTCCACCGCCGCGCCAGCGAGTGGTATGAAAACGAGGGATTGGTGGACGAGGCAATCCAGCACGCCCTGGATGCCGGAGATATGGAACGTGCGAGCCGGCTGGTCGACGGAATCGCAATCGATCTATTGGTGCGGGCAGAGGCCAATAAGCTCTTGAAATTCGTTGAGCAGCTACCTTCTGACTTGTGTCAGGATTATCCGGTGCTGTGCATTTTGCATGCCTGGGCTCTGGTTTTTATGGGACAGCTGGAAAAAGTGGAATCGGTCTTATCATTCGTAGAGGCCAATCAGATCAGGGTGCCCGGCGTTCCACACCCTGGTTATGTGAAAACCGTGCGCGCCTATTTAGCCACCCGGCAGGGAGATCTGCATCAATCGATCAAACTGTCTGAGCAGGCGCTTGAAGAAATGTCCAAAGCTACGCCGGAGCGACTTACGCTCATATTCCGGGGAGCTGCCGTCCTCTGGCTGGGGCTGAATCATCGCCTCCGGGGCAATCTAGACCAGGCAAGGCAACTTTTCTTGGAGGCGGCCGACCTGAACCAAAAAGCGGGGAATTACTTCGCAGCCTTAGCCTGTTTTGAGCAATTGGCTGATCTGGCGGTGATCCGTGGGCAACTGCACCAGGCATTGGAGTTGTATCGAAGCGGATTGAAAATCGCCCAAAATTGGAAGGATACACAGGGCAGACCTCAAAGCTCTCTGATGGCAGCCGCGGGACCTGAGCTGGCGCTCGGAACGGTGCTGTATCAATTGAACGATCTGTCCGGCGCGGAAGGGCATATCCGGCATAGCGCCAACCTATTTGAATTGGGCGAGCACTGGGCGAAAATGCATTCCTACACGATGTTGGCCTATCTGAAACAGGCGCAAGGAGAAGTTGAGGCTTCCGCGGAACTGTTTCTCAGTGCCTGTGCGGTCGAAGAAACCATCCGCGCGCAACGATCAAACGCATCCGACCGTTTGAGGCTGACGCAGTTGGCAATTCTGCTCAGCCGCGTCCGACCTGAAATGGCTGATTTCCTTACGGATGCATACCGGCGAATTGAGAACTCCGGGATGCATGCAAACGATGATGTTGACTTTTCCAGCCCAGACGGCTACCCCCGTGAACGGATGTATACAGAACTTGCCTGTTTGCTCATCGCATTGGACTGGGCTGCTGACGCCTTGCCTTTGCTCACGCGCCTGCTGGATGCTGCCGTTATGATGGAACGACAGGGTGATGAGATCCGTTACTTGGTATTAATAGCGCTGGCTCAGCATGCGCTGGGAAATATGCAAGCTGCCCTGGATTCCCTCATCAAAGCACTGGCACTGGCGGAACCCCACGGGTACGTTCGTTTATTCGTGGATGAAGGCCAGCCGATGGCAGAATTACTTCGTTCCGCTATTTCTCATAATATTTCGCCCGACTATGCCCGCAAGCTTTTGGCCGCCTTCTCCAAATATGTACTGGGTACGTTTCCAATCGGCGAGGACCTCACCGTCCATACGCAAATGTTGGCTGAACCGCTCAGTGAGCGTGAAATCGAAGTTTTACGCCTGATGGCTGAGGGGTATAAGTACAAAGAGATCGCCGATAGAATGTTTGTCAGTATCAATACCGTTCGCCACCACACCCGCAATGCTTATAGCAAGCTCGACGTCAACAACCGAACCCAGGCGATTGCTAAAGCAAAAGAGTTGCGCTTACTGTAGTTCCTCCTGCATCATTTCTTCCGAAAACCACATCTTTTTTCCTCTTTAGCCGCATGAAAATGCGGTGATTTTTTATTCTGCGATTGCTATTCTGGGTATGCAGAAAATCATTCACGGGAAAACTTCCCAGCACGGAGCTATGTATGGCTGATGAACAAAAGAAAGATACCGTCGAGATTTATGAGATCAAAATCCAGGGGCATCTGGATACCAAATGGTCTGAATGGTTCTACGACCTGATCATCACTCAGGAACCTGATGGCGCCACCACCTTGCGAGGCGCGCACCCCGACCAGAACGTCCTGCACAGCGTTCTGGACCGGCTTCGGGACATGAATCTGCCACTGTTATCGGTCAGGCAAATCGTGCCAGATGGACAAACAATTCATGATGAAGATAAAGCAGTGAGTGCTGATGAGTAACTCATAAAGAGGATGAAAACGAACTATTTATCCAGATGAATTTAGTGGAACATAAACGGATAAACAGACTATGAAAACGAACCATCTCTTGATCATTTTTGTACTTTTGTCAACGCTGCTCACCAACTGCGCCCCCCGAGTGGGGGCATTACAGAGCGAGTCCCAATCGGTCGAGCTAGGGGACGCCAGGTCGGTCCGTGTCGAGATCGAGTTAGGCGCCGGTGACTTGCAGGTGACGGGTCACGCGGAAAAGCTGATGGAGGCCGACTTTACCTATAACGTCGCTGAGCTGAAGCCAGAGATTGAATACACAGATGGCACGCTCGTTGTTCGGCAGCCCGAAAGCGGAGGCTTGCCAGCGTTGCAAGGCATCAGGGACTTCCGTAATGAGTGGTGTCTACGGCTTAACGATGCAGTACCCATGGATCTGAGCGTAGATGTCGGCGCCGGGGCCGGTGATCTGAGATTGTCTGGTCTGTCGCTGACCGGGCTCGACATCACACTGGGTGCGGGAAGAAGCATGATCGACCTGAGCGGCGACTGGATGAGTGACCTGGATGTCAGCATCGAGGCCGGGGCGGCGAGCGTCAGCGTGCGGCTGCCGAATGATATTGGCGTCCGGGTTAGGGTCGGGGATGGCCGGCATACCAATGCGATCTCGGGCCTGACAAGGAATGATGATGTCTACACCAACGCTGCCTATGGTGTATCGGACGTGACAATGCAGATCGACATGCAGGCCGGTGTTGGCCAGATCAACCTGGAAGTAGAAGACTAGAAGACTGCCTCGCACGAATACCTCCAGATTTGGATACACATCCATATTGGGCAGAAAAGGTAAAAGAAAATGAAAAACTTTCTCATGAACAGAAAATTGCTGG
>JAICRQ010000046.1 GCA_025966435.1 Anaerolineales bacterium
AAAATCCTTAAATCACTTTGTGCACTTCGTGTCCTCGCCGCCGAGGACGGCGGCTGGAGCTCTCGATTAAACCACATTGTACTCTTTTATTAATCTTCCTTCCTCGAAGCGTGCCAGGTCGAGCATGGAGACATCCACCGTTGAGAATGCGCCGTCCAAAATGTACTCACTCATCAGCTTGCCCGCGATCGGTCCGTGCATGAAGCCGTGACCGGAGAAGCCTGCACATATGGTAAAGCCATTCACAGGACTGCCTCCAAAAATCGGATGAGCGTCTGGCGTGATTTCGTAGAGCCCTGCCCAATGAGAGGCGCGGCGGGCTCGTTCGAGTAAGGGCATTCGCGCGATGGCTGCTTCGAAATTGACCAGCTCGAACTCTTCGTCTACAGTTTGATCGAATCCAGGCGTTTCGTTCCGGTTGCTCATCCCGATGAGTAATCCATCGCCTTCTCGGTGGAAGTAGAGTGATTGCGTAAAATCGATCACAAATGGAAAATCTTCCGGGATTTCCCTCAGGGCGTTTGTAGTGAACATTTGTCTTCGGAGCGGAACGATGGGGATCTGGACTCCTGCCATCTCGCCGATTACCCCTGCCCAGGGGCCTGCTGCGTTGAGCACAAGACGTGCCTGGATCGCGCCCTGCGTTGTCTCCACGGCTTCGACCTGACCTCCACTGACGCGCATTCCGGTGACCTCTACACGCGTGAGAGCCTTCACGCCGAGACCTTGCGCCGCACGGACGTATCCCGCGACGACGCTATTCGGGTCCACCATCCCATCCTTTTGGTGGAATGTGCCTGCAAGGGCGTCGTCAAATTTCATCAGTGGCAGGCGCGCCCGAACTTCGTCTCCACGCAAGAGCTGGGTTTGCACCCCGAGCTGATGCTGCAGTGCAATATTGTGCTGGAAAGCCGCTGCATCTTTTTCATCGGTGGCAATGAGCAGGTAACCGCACTGGCGGTAGTTCACATCCTGCCCGATCTCCTCTTTGAAGCGTTCGAGCATCGGCAGGCTTTCCAATGAAAGTTTGACGTTGATCTCTGTGGAAAATTGATAGCGGACGCCGCCTGCACAACGACCCGTGGCGCCGGTGCCAAAAAATTCTTCTTTTTCGAGCAACACGATATTTTTCATCCCGCGCCTGGCGAGATGATATGCCGCGCTGGCTCCCATCACGCCGCCGCCGATAATCGCGATGTCTGCTGTCTTTGGGATTTCCATTTTCTCTCTCGTTGTACAGACCCTAAAGGTTTTACCAACTTATGATGTGTGGTTTGATCGGGATACTTATGTGGTTGGAAAACCTGCGTTATTTAAAAAACCTTTAGGGTCTTAAGTGTTTCAAAAATCTACTTCGGTGCCGATGTTCATTTTGTGGGCGTTCGTCAATGCAACCTGCGCTGCCATTGCATCCTGCACAGCAATCCCCACTGATTTGAAATATGTAATTTCCTCTGCCGATTCCCTGCCGGGGCGATATCCCAGAACGACTTCACCCAATTCACCACAAATATGGGTTTCGTCGAAGAGCCCCGCCCGAATCGGCTGGATGAGGTCACCTGCCTCCTCCAGGGATGCGGATCGGGAGTCAACGAAAACTTTTGCGCGTTGCAGAGTCTCTGCCGGAACTTCCTGCATCTCTGGTGTATAAGAGCCTACGGCCGAAATATGTGTACCCGGTTTCACGTCTTTGTCATCGAAGACAGGTCGGGAAGAAGTCGTCGCGGTACAAATAATGTCTGCGTGCTCAGTGGCTTCTTTGGGGCTTTGTGCCACGCGAAACTCTTGCCTTGCGAAGCCTTTGCTTTTCATCTCCGAAGCAAGGGCGTGCGCTTTCTCTGCATTCCTAGCATAAAGAAACACAGTTTCTATAGGTCGGGCAGTACAAGCGGCTTCAAGCTGCGTTCGTGCCTGCGCGCCGGCGCCAAAGATCGCGGCGACTTTGCTATCTTGACGCGCGAGCAGGTCAATCGCGGCGCCTCCTGCCGCGCCTGTGCGAATGGCAGTGAGGGAACTGCCTTCGAGCAGTGCAATCGTTTGCCCTGTCTGCGGGTCAAACACCAGGACTGCTGCCTGGATGTAGGCGAGTCCGCGTGCCGGGTTGGTGGGGAACAGGGAAACAACTTTGATCGCCAGCGCGTCTCCCTGCTGCGAGTTGACGAACGCCGGCATGAATAGACTGATGGCTTCACTGTTTGGGATGGAGAGCCGCGTCCGAAGCGGCACAACGGCTTTCCCGTTCGAAAGCGAAGCGTAGGCGTTTTTCATCGCCTCGATGGCTTCCTTCATCGGCAGTGCCTTACGGACGTCATCGGCGGTCAGAAGCAACATATCAGCCTTATCATTATGTGTTAGGGTCGCAGCCTTCCGGCTTTTGCCAGTGGTCGGTGATGGCTGCTTCCATATTAGGAGGGCGGCTGGATAGCCAGGGCTGATCGACGAAATTTGTCGCGCGCAACCCCTGCGAACACGGATCGTCCACCTCCTTGAGAGTCAGCGTACCATCCTCCAGCGTCCAGGTGTAGACCCCGGTGTCGTGGTTACAGTAAGGATCGTTGAAGAAGTAGATCTTATCTTCAGACACCGTATACGAGCCGAGACTGCGCCAGCCATTCATGGTGTAGTAAATTCTGAAGATACCCTTGTCCAAACTGAACTTCCAGAGACCGCTGTTAAGGGCATAATCGGGGCAGCGCCGGCAGGGGAATGGGGTAGCCAGGCGAGGGTTGATTTTCACATACGTGGCATCCAGGACAGTGGCTTCCTGCGGAGGCAGAGGAGTCGTCCACGGAACAGGGGTGCGCTCGAAGAGGGCATTCCAGATATCCGTGGGTGTGCCAGAAGGCTGTGAGCTCGCAGGGGAGGGCGTTTGTGTAACCAGCCCTGGATTTGACTGACGTAGCGGCGTGCAAGCCATACCTAAAATGAGGAAGATACTTAAGCTTAAGAGTAAAATTTGGTGTCTCATGAGTAGCATTTTATAACAAAAACGCAGAGGCGTACCAGGGCCTCTGCGTTGCAAGTGGTGCGGTATGTTTACTCCATGCCAAGGTAGGCTTTCTGGACGGTAGGATTCTTTCTGAGATTCTCTGCTGTATCTTTTAATACAATTTCACCTGTTTGAAGCACATAGCCCCGGTGCGCAACCGCCAGAGCCATGAGGGCATTTTGTTCCACCAATAAAATCGTGACGCCTTCTTTATTGATCTGAGCGATCGTATCGAAGATTAGCTCGACCAGCACCGGCGCAAGCCCCATCGACGGCTCGTCCATGAGCAACACATTCGGGCTGGCCATCAGGGCACGCCCGGTGGCAAGCATTTGCTGTTCGCCTCCAGACATGGTGCCTGCAAGCTGCGTGCGCCGTTCTCTGAGACGTGGAAAGAGACTGAACACCCTTTCCATGTTTCTTTTGATCTCTTCCTTGCCGTTGCGGCTGAACGCTCCCATTTCCAGGTTTTCCGTGACCGTCATGCGGGCGAAAACACCGCGCCCTTCCGGAACCATGGCGATGCCCTTATACACAATCTCGTGGGATTTGTATTTTGCCAGGTCTTCGCCTTCCAGCTTGACGTGACCTTCCCTCGGCCGGAGCAAGCCGCAGATCGTTCGCAGGGTAGTGGTCTTCCCTGCTCCATTGGCACCGATCAGCGTTACGATCTCACCCTTTTCCACCATTAAAGAGACACCTCTCAATGCCTGGATATTATCGTAGTAGGTGTGAAGGTTTTCAACTTCGAGTAGAGGCATGGTTGGTTCTCCGTCAGGCAGCCGCTTGGACCAGACCACTTGCGGCGCCGCGTCCCAGGTAGGCTTCGATTACATGTGGATTATTTTGGATCTCTACCGGTGTGCCTTCTGCAATCTTTTCGCCAAAGTCCAGCACGCTGATCAGTTCCGAAATGCCCATCACCACGCGCATCTGGTGTTCGATGAGCAGGATGGTGACACCCAATTCATCGCGCAGGTGACGGATAAAATTCATCATTTCATGAGTCTCGCTTGGGTTCATCCCGGCGGTCGGCTCATCCAGCAATAAGAGCTTCGGTTTGCTGGCTAGCGCCCTGCCGATCTCAAGGCGCCGCTGTTCACCGTAGGGCAGGTTTTTCGCCATCATATCCCCGCGGCCTTTCAACCCGACGAAGTTGAGGATACGCCGGGCTTCCTTCAAAGCTTCAGCTTCCTCTTTCCTGGTGAGCGGACCTCTGAAGATTCCACCGATGAGCCCTGCCTTCAAATGTGGGTGCATACCCACTAAGATATTCTCCACGGAGGTCATATTTTTGAACAGGCGGATGTTCTGGTAGGTCCGTGAGATGCCTAGCTGCGTGACTCGATCCGGCGAAAGGCCGGTGATGTTGTGCTCTCCTAACAGGATGTCGCCTTCCTCCGGGGTGTAAAAGCCGGTCACGCAGTTGAAGAAGGTTGTTTTGCCTGCACCATTGGGACCGATGATGCTCTGAATGGCATTGTCCTTCATCTCAATATCGATTTTATTCAGGGCCACAAGTCCACCGAAGCGTTTGGTGACGTTTTTTGCAACTAATAGTGTCATGTTCTGCTCCTAATCCGCGGCGGGCACCACGGCAGGTTCTTCTTCGTGGAGTTCTAGCTGACGGCGTTTTTCGGGCCATAAGCCTTCCGGTCTGGTCAACATCATGACGACCAGCAAGGCTCCATAAACCAAATAACGAAACTCGGCAAACTCACGTAAAAGGTCAGGGGCGGCGATCAAAACCAACGCGCCGATAAATACACCGGGGATCGAGCCCATCCCACCAATAATGATCAGGCTGAGCACATTAATCGAGACCAGGAAGTTCATACTGTGGGGATAGACCGAGGTCAGCTTTGCGGCGAAGATCGCGCCGGCCAATCCGGAGAAGAGTGCGCCGGTGGCGAATGCCAACAACTTTGTGGATACATGGTTGATACCCATCGCCATGGCTACATCCTCATCTTCGCGCAGTGCCATCCAAGAGCGACCCAGGCGAGAATCCTTCAGCCGCCAGGCGATAAAGGCGACCAGTCCCAATCCAATCAGGAAAAGATAATAGAGTTCCTGTTGCGTATTCAGCACCAATGGACCGATACTTGGCTGGGCGATTCGCTGGATACCTTGTGAGCCTCCTAACCACGGGCGCAGCCAATCGGAAAGAACCAGCAGGCGGACAATTTCACCGAAACCAAGGGTCACGATAGCCAGGTAGTCCCCACGCATCTTCAGCACAGGCAGACCAAGCACAAAGCCTGCCAGGAAGGAAGCCAGTAATGCAAAAGGCAGTGCTTCCCACCAGCTCATGGTGGCAATACCCAGCTCTGGTGAGGTGAGGATACCGATCGTGTAGGCGCCAATCGCAAAGAACGCTACGTACCCCAGGTCGAGCAGCCCTGCGAAACCAACGACGATGTTTAGCCCAAGCCCCATCAGGATATACATGCTGACGTTATCCAGAATCTCGCTAAAGAAGGTTCCCAGAATGAGTGGCAGGAAGAGTAATATAAGTCCAGTTATTCCTATTGTCAGCCAGCGAGCCGCTGGTCGCTGTTGATTGAAGCTCTCTGCAGCATCTCTTTTGGGCCGCCCCCAACGCCAGTAGCTGACTCCGCCAACCAGCAGAAACAAGATGAGCGCTCCTATGATGGTCAAACCGCTCACCGCAAACAACTGTCTGACGATGCTTGACAGCGGACCCCACCTGAAGGAGACCGTAACGATCAAATCACGCAGTAGACCGATGAGCAGGACCCAAATAATTGCCTGTGTAAGCGCATGTCTGATTCGATCAGGAAGTAACAGAAAACCGGCAGCCGCGGCACCTATCAGCAGACCAAGGCCGAGCAGGATCACGATGCCAAGCCCGGTTCCCCGTCCAAAGGTGAGAATGCCATAGAGTTCAGGGGAGGCGTTAATAAGCATCGCACGCAGGTTGACCATGCTTCCTATGAGAACCAGCAGAGCCAGAATAGCGCTGCCTACCAGTCCGGAAAGCAGACCTGCCATAAAGAGATTGGAGTTTGTCAGTTGCCGATTGCGGCGAAGAGCAGCGTATGTTGACAGCAGAATGGGTGCAATGAATAAGACCTGTCCCATTGTGAACACCCCACTCACAATATACCGCCCGCTAAACGCAGCCACCATACCGACCAGCGAGAGCAGAACAGCCACCGCGCCGCCCAGCAATCCAGCCTTGACGAACTCCTTCCAACTGAAAGATGTGTTGGTTTCCATAACTTTGTTTCCTTATGCCTTGGCCTGTGTCAGGCGCTCCCCCAGGAGCCCAGACGGGCGGAAAATCAGGATGAACACCAGTATGGTAAAGGCGATGGCATCCTTCAACTGGTTGGGCGCGGGGATACCGAGCCCATCCAGGAACAGGCTTGGGCCGACGGATTCCAGTAATCCCAGCACCATGGCACCCAGAAATGCGCCCGGTACATTCCCAATGCCACCTAAGACTGCCGCGGTAAAGGCCTTGAGTCCAGGGAAAAATCCCATGAAAAAGTGGGCTACTGGAAACAAGAGCAGATAAAGAATTCCTGCAATGCCGGCGGATATCCCACCTAATGCAAAGGTTGTAGTGATCACTCGATCTACATTAATACCCATCAACGCAGCCACTTCCTTATCCTCTGAAACCGAGCGCATGGCTTTGCCAATCTTCGTCCGTTGCACAATGGTGTATAGAACCAACATCATGATGAAGGCGCCCAGGATGGCGACGGCCTGGGTCTTAAAAATTCGAACCGTCCCGATAAGCCAAAACCCACTAAAGATCTCCATGTCAGGGAAGGGTTTTAGTCCTGACCCATAAAGGCCACGAAATGTATACTGAAGGAAAAATGAGGCGCCGATGGCTGTAATCAGCGGAACCAAACGCGGCGCATGACGCAGGGGACGATAAGCAATTCGTTCTAACAGGATCGCGATCGAGGCGGAAACAGCTGCGGAGACCAGCATGACGATCACCAGACTGAGTATTGGATAGGTATTCCACCACCCAAGAGCGATCAGCGCCTGAGCAGCAAAAGTGGCGGTAAAGGGTCCGCTCATGAAGACCTCGCTATGGGCGAAGTTGATCATCCGCAGGATCCCGTAGACTAAGGTGTATCCCAGCGCGATCAGGGCATACACACCTCCCAGCGCAAGGCCAGTAATGGTGAGATCGATCCAGGTGGATGTGGAATATTTTCCTGTATTAAGTGTAACGATCGATCCCCAGATTACGCCGATCAAGATCAATATGCCAAGGGCCCATACAATGATGTCCGTCAATGTAACCCGTTGTGTCCAGTTACGAAGCATTTCTCAACTCCTTTGCCAGCGGCAAATTTTCTTCATCCAACCCAGCTTACAAGAGCCCATAGATCGATAAAACATGTCTATAGAAAAAGATCGGCGTTATCAATTTGACTTGAGGGGCGAGACGCCTCGCGCTCGCCCCTCAAGAAAATAGGTTTATTTACATAACCAGCAGAACTTTACGGCCAGATGCGGTCCGGGGGGAATTGCCCAGGATGTGATTCGTAAACAGCAATCTTGGGATCGGCGCAGTCACCGGTAGGCGTGCAGGTCAGGTTACCTGTCAGACCCTTGAAATCCTTTGTCGCGTACAGGGCGTCACGCAGAGCCTGACGGGGAATATGCAGCGTGCCATCTGGATCTTGTACTGCGACCTGCTCAATGGCTGCAAAGACCATGTTGGCCGCATCGTAGCCGTGCGCATGGAAAACGCTGATCGGTTCCGTGCCGAACATCTCCTCATACTTGGGTAAGAAGGTGCTCTGGTATTCGGGACCAAACGAAGCCAGGTCGGGGCTCGAAAGGAACAGGCCTTCCACAGCATCACCGGCACCCTCAACCAGATCTGGCGAGAACATGCCATCGGCGCCCATCAGACGAACCTCTTCCAAACCGGGAACTTCCTTGGCCTGGCGGGTAATGAGGCTGCCCGCGTTCACGAAGATAGGCATATAGATGAACTCCGGCTCCGTGGCCGCAATACTGGTTAATGCGCCCTTGAAGTCGGTACCGTTCGGGTCAACTGCTTCTGTGGTTGTAATGGTGCCGCCCATTTCTTCGAAAGTCGTGGCGAAGACTTCCTGCAGTTTCTCAGCGTAGAGAGAACCATCATGAATGGTCGCAGCCTGCGTTACACCCAATTCCTCAAAGGCAAACTGTGCCGCAGCAGCACCCTGGATTTCATCATTATGGGCAGTGCGCAGATAGCCGGGATGGTTGTTCTCGTTGCCAGCTTCGGTCAGGTCGGGGGCTGTGTTCGAAGCAGAAATGATGGCGAAACCAGCCTGAGAGAGCAACGGAACTGCGACACGGGCTGCGCTGGAGCATGATGTACCAAACACAGCGACAATGGTCGGGTCTGCGGCAAGCTTTGTGCCCGCGGCCTGGCCGCCCTCGGCGGAGCAGCCCTCATCTTCACCGGTCAACTGAATGTCGTGACCGAGAACCTGTCCCTTCTGGGAGATAGCAACTTCGACGCCATTCCGTGAGTCTACGCCGAGGGTCTCATCGGCGCCCGAGATCACCATTGCATAGGCAAGGTGAATGGGTTCGCCGGGTCCAACAGTCACACAGCCCAACGCATCGGTACATTCAAATGCAGAAGCCGCGGGTCCACAGGCGGCAAGGGCCATGCCAGCAATCACCAGCAAGGCGAGTAAAGCGTAGGAACGCTTAAACATTCTTCCTCCTCCAAATAGTTTGCGAATTGTGAAACGTTCCCGCCTATTGGCGGGCTTGGTGTGGGAAGCCGACAAGGCTGAATACGTCAGCATCACCTCCTTTGGCTGAGATTCGTTCGCAATCCATCTAGCAAAAAGCCCGAGAAACCCTTCTCATACGTACGAGTTTCTCGCGGCTCTCGAATGGCACATATAAATACAAAACACATGAATTGTTACTTGGTTATGAAGGTACAGTAATACTACGTGAAATTTTACCGTCGGTCAAGTGTCAATTTGTGGAAAAGCTACTCTTTGTCTTGCGGTTTGTATAATAATTGTTCGCGGATGCGCAGGTCTGTATTGCGGATTTTCATCGCCAGGTCCGCTGCGAGATTATACATCAGACGGTAGCCCAGCTGCGGGTACGTATCGCAGAGCATGATCAGCTTATCGCGGGGGATGATGAGCAGTCGCGTATCTTTTTGAGAAGCACATGCGGAAGCAGACCGCAAGCCCTCATCGACGAGGGACACCTCGCCAAAGTTTTGGCCGCGCCGCAGGGTAGCGATGATGGTATTTTCACTCCCCGTATCAAACGAACCGACAAGCGATGGATTGACGAAGATATCCACTTCTCCCTGGACAATAATGTACAGTTCCTTGCTGCTGCTGTTTTCCCGGAAGATCAGGTCGTCCTTTTGAAAATTTGCTTCCTGACAGATATTTGCCACCAGCTCTAATTGTGTCGGAGTGAATTGATAAAAAATGTCGCTTTGTTTGAGGAAGTTTACAATTGAAGCAGTGGACACAAAGACCTCCGGATTCTTTGAGTGTAGCATAAACAGAGATGAAGTGCAACGATTCTTCTGCAGCGGGCAAAAGGATGCCAGTTCTTCTACGGATACGGCTGGTTCAGCCAATCGAGCGGGTTCACCTGGACGCCATTCACCCAGACCTCCCAGTGCAGGTGCGCGCCGGTCACGCGTCCTGTGTCTCCTACAAGACCGATCACCTGGCCTGTTTCCACCATATCGCCAACGTTCACAGAAATTTGAGACTGGTGCCAGAATCCGCTATATACACCCCAGCCATGATCGATAATCGTCGCATTCCCGCGCACTGTCAGAGGCGCAGCAAACACCACTTCCCCAGGCGCGGGGGCAAAGATCTGCAGCCCCTCGCCGCCACAAAAATCAAGACCTGTATGGAATCCATTCACTTCAAGATCTGAATTGATTACGGTATAGATCCGTCGGGTTCCATAGCGGGATGTGAAGCAATTCGGATCCGTAGCAGGAGAAGTGAAGATATCCGTCCAATAGCGAGTGGGTGTCGAAGGAGCCGTAATGGCAGTAAGGGTGGCCAGTTCAGGTTCTGTTACAGCTGGATCAATCAGGCTGGGGTCATTCAATGGAATCGGCTCGCTCAGGTAATTTCCCGAAGTGACGAGCACCATTTGCTCAAACGATTGCTTGCTCCCATCCGGGAGTGTTGCTTCCATTAATAGTGGGTATACACCTGGCTCCTTTAAGGCATGAACACCCTGTAATGCGACCTGTTCCCCGTTTGTCTGGAAAAACTGGAGCGGCTCATCTACGAGCATACCTGATAGAGCAACGCCGTCCTGCAACTGTGCACGAATCACTTCGGTGCTGCCTTGCTTTAGGGGTAGTGGCTCTATGCTGGCGCTGACAAATGCAGACGGCAAGCCAGTGACGTTCCCCTGACTGCTCCCAAGTGGAGAATAAAGAATATCGCCAGGTAGGGCTGTCCACGTGCCATCAAGCTTGTTAACCGAAGCGAGCGTCCAGGGGTCGCTGCCCTGTCTGACCGCCAGCTCGAGAAGCGATTCACCCGCTGAAGCTGTGATGCGCGTCGTGAGGGGCGCTTGGTTTTCCTGGGTAGGGACGATAAGACTAATACCTACATAAAGCTCTGTGGGACTGACTAAACGAATTAGCTTCTTTAATTGTTCATCTTCTACCCGGGTGCGACGGCTTAAACTTCGCAGGGAATCGCCAAAGGGAATGATCTCTGTTTCCAGAACGCCAGTCACGCCCTGTAGCCCGGGGATAATAATTTGCTGTCCTTCTGACAAAAGGTTTGGGTCGAGCGTCGGGTTGGCTGTTACCAGGTCATTGATCGTCACATTGAAGCGCAAGGCAATAAAGGAAAGCGTATCACCAGATTGGACAATGTAAACAGGGCCACTCGCCTGGGCGAGGACGGGCTGAACCGTAAAACTCCAAAGGATGACAAATAGGAGAAAAATGGAAACGCGCTTAAGCATCCTTAAATTCTACTCTATCCCCGATTTCGAAATCCCCCCACCGCTCGGGGTGGATTTCCAGTGCATATTTCGCCGGTTGTTTTGAGAAATAGGCGGGTCGCCAGGGTTTTGCAAGGATCTTATCTACCACCTGCATGGCGGAATTGATCCAAATTACTGACAAGTCGAAGGGAACAAAGAGCATGTGAATAGAGGAATCTAGGCGTGAATCACGCTTCCCCACGAGAATCAGTCCCTCTTCTCGCGCGAGGCGCGGGCGAAACGTCAAACCGCGCAGTTGCGTCATGAATGAGTCACAGTACTTAATCCGCAGCGCGCCCGTGATCCTCCGGTTTTTGTTTTCGATCGTGATGAATTTCGTCATAAGGGGATTGAAAAACCAGCGAAGCAGTCCTGTGGACGAGGCGACTCCTCGTTACCTCGCTCACACGTTGGATTTGAGGACTTTATCCACGCTGTTCATCAAATCCTGCGGGCTGAACGGTTTGGTGAGATAGTCATCCACTTTGGCAATATGTAAGCCGAGCACCTTATCGATGCTCTGGGCTTTGGCTGTCACAACGATTACCGGAATGTTCTTTGTCTTTTCGTCGGCCTTTATTTGCTGGTATACTTCCCAACCATCCATATCCGGCATCATCAAATCCAGAAGAATAAGGTCGGGTGGTTGCTGCCGAATCATGTTCAATCCTTCCATACCGCCTGCAGCGCCTTTTACCTCAAACCCCCGGCGGCCAAGAATTAGCCGTATGAGATCGATCATTTCGGGTTCGTCTTCGACGCATAAAATGCACTTAAGATTCGCATTCATGGTGTTCCCTGTGTGTTCATGAAGTGTACCATAGAGTATTTGCGATGAAGATTGTGACATGGAATGTCAATGGTCTGCGCGCAGCGCTTGGCAAAGGTTCATTGAACTGGGCTTGGGAACAGCAGCCCGATATTGTGTGCCTGCAGGAGATCAAAGTCCGCCCGGATCAGCTAAAGAAAGAACAGGGAACGTTCCCTGGTTATGATGTAATTTGGAGCCCGGCAGAAAAGGCCGGTTACAGCGGGGTGGCAACGTTTTTACGCAATCCCTGCCTTGCTTGTCAGGTGGGGATGAATGCGCCGCTCTTTGATATCGAAGGAAGAGTCATCTCCACTCAGCACCCTGGGTTCCGTCTCTTCAATGTTTACTTCCCGAGCGGACAGCGCGGTTGGGATCGTGTGCAGTATAAGCTGGATTTCTATGCTCACTTACTTGCCGTGTGTGACCGCTTACATACCAGTGGAGAAAACCTCATTATTACCGGCGATTTCAACACAGCCCACATGCCCATTGACCTAAGAAATGCAAAGCAAAACACGAGGACCTCCGGCTTTCTTCCCGAGGA
>JAICRQ010000111.1 GCA_025966435.1 Anaerolineales bacterium
ATGGACATGAGATACTTACCTGCCCTGCTAACCCCTTTGATCGAAGGCAGGGCGGATTACACCAAAGGGAATCGCTTCCGCGATTTTGTATCCCTGCAGCAAATGCCGCTTATCCGGCGTGTAGGGAACATGGGGCTGGCGTTCCTTGCCAAAGCCGCAACGGGGTACTGGAATATGTTCGATCCTACCAATGGGTTTAACGCGATCCGGTCGGAGATCCTTGCTCAAATCTCATTGGATGCCATTGACCGTACGTACTATTTTGAAACCTCGATGCTTGCCAACCTGTATTTGATCGGCGCAGTCGTGAAAGATGTGCCGATGCCGGCGCGCTACCGGGGAGAGGTATCCAGCTTGTTGATTCACCGTATCCTGTTTGAATTTCCATTCAAACTGTTCGTCACCTTCATTCGGCGGCTATTCCTTAAAAATTTCATCTATGATTTTTCGATGGGCAGCATCTATCTTCTGACCGGTTTGCCTCTCCTGCTGTTCGGTTTACTATTTGGAATCTACAAATGGATTCAGTATGCAAGCATCGGCGTTCCCGCACCGACCGGTACGGTGATGCTCCCCACTCTTTCAGTGCTGCTTGGAATTCAATTACTGCTTTCCGCGATTGAAATTGATCTTCGTTCTGTTCCCACCGAACCGGTATCTACACCATTAAAGTAGGGCGGATTGGTAATCCGCCCTACTTTCTATTTCTCAATAACCTTCGCCGGCCCTCCCGCACGCGCCACCAAGACATTACTCACTCCCTTAACCTCACGTAATCGCTTTTCGACGTTACGAATTTCCGTTTCCGGACAGAGTACATGCACGTTGGGTCCCGCATCGACGGTGTAGCAGACCTGGATTCCCTCCGCCCGCCATTGGCGCACACAACTCATCACTTCAAGCGAAGCTGGCTTCCAGTAATGCAGGGCAGGTGTAGACGTCATCATGACCGAGTGCATCATATCGGAGTCGAGTTCCACGATGGAAGCAAATGCCTCGAAATCGCGTTCTAGAATTGCCTTGCGGCAGATGTCCAGGCGGCGCACGGTATCCTCTACTCGTGCGGCTTGCAACGGACTCGTCGGTGCCAGCGAATGCCCTTCGGTCGACCCTGTTTTTTTATGAGCCGTGCTGACGATGGCAATACAATCCACCAGATCCCAATGACCAGGTTCAGCAATTGAAAACGCGAACGAGTCTTCGTCACTTGTGCCTGCTTGCCACTCGACGAATCCGCCCGGGATGGAGCGTGACGCTGACCCCGACCCGCGCCGCGCCAGGTGTGAGAGCGCAGGCTCGCTGAGATCCAGCCCCGCAGCTTTGCTGCCTGCCAGCGCCAGCGCCGCGAATGCCGATGCAGAAGAGGCGATCCCCGCGCCCGACGGAAAGTTATTTTCACTGATCACCTCGGCCCGATCGTGAAGATTCGCCATCCCTCGAATGATATCGAGGATATACGAGATGCGGTCCAGCCCTTTGCCGGTCACTTCGTATCCGTTGATACTTAGTTGATCGGATGTTAGCCCTAATTGAAAACGAACCGTTGTGCGCGTATACAGTCCATCCAGGTTCATGGAGATCGAGCCGTTCATGGGGATGCGCAAAGTGTTGTCGCGATTCCCCCAGTATTTGATGAACGCGAGATTGGGATTCGCTATGGCAGTTGCGGTAGTCATATAGCGATGATATCACCCTCCACAACGATTATGGTTGATAACGACGGATCGGAAGACATAAGGGAGCGCCGGTAGCCGGATGATGAATGATCTGGCTCTCGACACCGAAGACATGCCTCACGATACTTTCGGTGATGACTTCCTGGGCAGTTCCCTGGGCGAAGATCTTCCCCTCGGACAACGCCACCAGATGGCTCGCATAGTATGCAGCATGGTTGAGGTCGTGCAGCACCATAATGATGGTCTTCCCCTCTTGATTCAACTTCTCCAATAGTTCCAGCACTTCCAGCTGATGGGCGAGGTCGAGATAGGTAGTCGGCTCGTCGAGCAGCAGGATATCCGTTTCCTGCGCCAGCGCCATGGCAATCCACGCACGCTGACGCTGTCCGCCGGATAGAGTGTCCATAGCGCGATCGATCAGTGGAATTAGTCCCGTCCGTTTCAGCGCCCGTTGCAGCGCCTGCTCATCCGCGTGACTCCACTGTTGGAACCAGTCCTGATGTGGATAACGACCCTGTGCCACCAGTTCGCGGACGGTTATCCCTTCGGGTGCGGTGGGAGCCTGGGGAAGAATTCCCAGCTCTCGCGCCAATTGTTTGGTAGGCATAGTATGGATGGCACGCCCATCCAGTAAAACGGAGCCATGCTGCGGCCTGAGAAGACGCGCGAGCCCGCGCAATAAGGTAGACTTTCCACAGCCGTTCGGCCCGATCAAGGCAGTGATCTGCCCCGTTGGCGTCTCTAAGTCGAGCCTATCGATAATAAGATCACGGTCGTAACTCAATGATAGTTTTTCTGCTTGCAATACCGTCATGAGATTTTTTCTCGCTTCCATAACAAATATACAAAGAACGGCACCCCGACGATGGAGGTGATGATGCCGCACGGAATTTCTGTCGGCTGCAGAATGGTCCGGCCGATAAAGTCTGCGAGGATGACAATAAACCCGCCGACGAAGGCGGCAGTCGGGACGAGCCCTTCGTGCATCGTCCCCACGAGTCTTCTGGCGATATGCGGTGCGATCAGACCGACAAACCCGATAATCCCTGCGACCGTCACGGTAATCGCTGCCAGGGCAACCGAGAGCACGAGCAGAAAGCCGCGTTTGAAGGTCAGGCGCAGGCCCAACCCCTGGGCAATGTCTTCGCCAAGATTCAACGCATTCAAATCCCGCGCGCCGTACACAGCCAATAGCAGGCAGACGATCAGCCACGGCAGGATCAGATTGACGTCCACCCAATCCGTAGCATAGACACTGCCAGTCAGCCACATCATGGCGCGCTGTACGTACCAGAGCTCCCCAAAGGTCAGCGCAAAGGAAGTAAACGCGCCCAGCGCCGCCGACAGACCGATGCCGACCAGGATCAACCGGATGGGCGAATCCCCACCGGCGGAGGAAGCGTCGCGCCATGCAAGCAGATACAGCATCGCCGCGATGAGTAAGCCGCCGCAAAACGCCGCGATCGGCAGCCAGAAGTCAGGCGTCTGCGGGAGGAAAATAATGAGTGTGACCGCTGCTGCACTGGCACCAGCCGTCACGCCAGTTAAGTCGGGAGAAGCCAGAGGATTGCGCGTCAGCCCCTGGATCAGCGCGCCGGAGGCACCCAGGGCAGCGCCCACCAGCCACGCCACCAGTGCGCGCGGCATGCGCAGCTCCATCACTACAAAGTGAAAGTTCTGATCGCCCAGTTGCTGCCCAATGATCGTCCGCAGCACATCCATCGGCGCGATAGTATATTCACCGATGCCAACGTGCAAGACCAGAATGATCAACGCGGCAAGAATTAATCCGGCAGCCGTCCGCGGGATGCGGCGGTCCACTCGCAATGAAATTTTTCCGGCATGATACACGATCCACTGTGAGCTGTTCATCGCTTTACCTTCCAGCGGACCAGATAAATGAACACCGGACCGCCAATCGCGGCGGTCATGATTCCAACCGGCAGTTCCAGTGGCTGCACCAGGATACGTCCCAGCAGATCGGAAAGCACGAGGAAGGACGCCCCCAGCAGGGCTGAATATGGCAGGACCCAGCGATAATCGTTGCCGGCGAACATGCGGACAACATGAGGAATGACCAGCCCGATAAAGCCAATAGGACCTGCCAGCGCAACAGCAGTGCCCGCCAGCACGACAACCGCCCCCGCGGAGGCAAGCTTGATCCACCCGACATTTTGTCCCAGCCCGCGGGCGATATCCTCGCCCATCGAGAGCGTTGTGATCTGCCTGCCCATCACGAACGATAGGATCAGCCCAGCCAAGAGGAAGGGTGCCGCTTCGATGACAAGCTTCATGTCCCGCCCAGCGACACTGCCCGCCATCCAGAAGCGCACCTCTTCCAGGGACCGCTGGTTGAAGAGCAGGATCGCTGTTGTCAGCGAGGCGAGCAGGGAAGAAATGGCCGCGCCGGCGACCGTAAGCTTAAAAGGTGTGGCGCTCTCGCGTCCCATCGAGCCAAGCCCGTAGACGGCGAGAGCCGTCAGTGTGCCGCCGACAAATGCAAAGATGGCGTAGACAGGCAGGGAATTAATCTGAAAAAGGAAAACGCCGCCCACTACCGCCAGCGCCGCACCGGCTTCGATTCCCAGCAAGCCCGGGTCGGCGAGCGGATTGCGCGTCAGCCCCTGCATGATTGCACCAGCCACTCCCAGTGCCGCACCGACCAGCATCGCCGTGATCGCGCGCGGCAAACGCAGCGTGCGGATGATCAAGTGGTTGGTATTTTCCGCATCGAACGCGAATATCGAAGCCAGCACGGTTTGAAGCTTGATATCTGCTGCGCCAAAGGCAATGCTCGAGAAAATCGCCAAAAGCAGGACAGCAATACAAACCGGCAGCGCGCCCATCAAGAGAGGACGCGGTACGTGGGACCTGACCATGTTCAAGGTTCTCACCGCCATAACTACACCGCCTGGGCTGCTTGCTCGTTCCAATATTGTTTCATCAGATCGATACGCTCTTCTACCGGACGATGCGGGCAGGAATGGCAATACTTTCTGCCTTCGACCTGATAATACAAACAACAAGAGATGCGATCCAGCAAATAGTGAGTCGTGCCAATGTGGTCGATAGGAATAAAACTTCGCCGCGGGCTGAGCCGTGACCGGGTCGCTGAAAAGGCGCGGCTTTCTTCCACGCCGATCGCTTCATCACCCAGTAATTCGCCCAAGGCAACAAAAGCAAAGGCTGTATATTCCGCAGCGATTTCCCACAATCCCGGCTTCCCCAGGGAGGAAAAAGCGGAGATGGAATCGACCAGCGGCGCGAAATGGGCGATCAATTGCTCGCGCATATACTCGCGCAGCGCTTCACGCGTGGGCAGGACAATACAATCGGGGTGAGAAGCATCCAGGTCATTGGGCAAGGCTGCAAAAGAGCGACCTATCCAGGCAACGTTTTGAATGTCGGTTGTTTCCCCGAGCCGCATCCAGATCTGGCTCGCAGAAAGATCGGGTACACGCCCTTCCACGACGAAATAGGCAAACGTAATTAGCTCAATGGTGTACGCGTAATGCCCGAACCAGAACATGGCAGGCGGGCGCAATCTCGTAGCCTTGTAATGAGACATCAATCGCTGGAAGAGGTTCTCCATGAGATGGTTCTCCGTCACAAGGTTTGCGACAGAGAACCACCCCTCTTGCGAGTTAGTATCGGGCATTAACAACCCCTGCCCGTGATCGCGAAGCAGTTCCAGCTTCTTCAGCGAACGCTCGATGGGGTGCAGATCAGATGTCATTCCGTGTTCGTAGCGGGGTCACCATCGACTGCAGCGGCAAGCTGCGGAACCAAATTCTCGAGGGTGAATGGCAGGCTGAGAACCGTGTTGAAGTTCAGGGCGTCATAGAGAGGATCGCTCTCGCTGATAAAAATATCCCGTCCTTCCTGGTGTGCCCGCAGGTTTTGATACAGGGCGTCATTTTTGATCGTCTCGTTTTCTTCATCTGAAAACGTGATCCAGACCAGTGCATCTGCGTCTACGATATCAAGCCGTTCGCGGCTGATGCTCGCGCCAAAGGTGTCCTGGGCCATCTCGTCCACTTCTGCAGGGATGACGAAACCGAGAGAGGTGAGAAAACGATTGCGAGGATCCTGCGAATGATAAGCATAATAGGTATCGGGGAAGCCCCAGGTGGAAGCGACGACACCGGTTGCACCATTAAACTCAGGGTGCTGCTCACGGACGGTCGCAAACTGCGCTTCGACATCGACCACCAATTGTTCGGCTTCCGCCGATTTCCCGACGATGAGCCCGATCTTACGCGTCAGTTCCTGCCAGGAAATGCCATAGTCTACGTACTCACCAGGCTGGGCGACAGTGGGAGCAATTTTGGCAAGGGTGTCATATTCTTCAGTTGTTAGACCCGAATACAACCCCACAATCACATCAGGCTGAAGGGCAGCAATCTGCTCGAAGTTTAGCTCAGTAGAACTGAGGACCACCGGTGGTTCTACATCCCCAAGCTCGTCCTGAGCCCATTCGAAGATCGCACCCGGGCGTTCACCATACCATTCTCGCGTTGCGACCGGCACCACGCCCAATGCCAGCAACGCGTCCTGCTCCGTCAGCCCGACGAGCACGATCCGCTCTGGTTTTTCGGTGATCGTCGTGCTTCCATATTTGTGATCCAATGTAACAGGGAAAGCGGACGATCCGCTTGCCGCCTCTTCTGTTGCCATATCTGGTGTCGCTGCGGGGGCTCCGCAACCTGTGACCAATAATGTCAATAACACAATGATGTATAAAACTCTGGACTTGCTGAACATCTCGTTCGTCTCCTCTTAAGTGATCGATGCAATAGATTGATGAGGGCATAGCGCCCACAATTGGGCGGCAGTATAACGTTTGCATGAGGCATAATCCAGATGAGCGTATGAAACTTGAGTCACATCCATGTGCAATTCGTTTTCAACCTGGTTGATAAATGCGATGTAGTTTTCCTAAGAATGTGCTTTCTTAAATTAAGGGGATTATGGGAAATTTCATTCATGGATTTGATAAAGGCTTGTTAATTACTTTTCCCTCTACATCTCAAACGATCGGTTATGCATTGCCGGCTGATGAAAGTAAATCCGCTAAAGACAAATTTTCGGCCGAAACATTCTTTGCGGTTCGTTCGATCTTAATCAAAGAGCAAGAATCGAGATCTGCGGTCTTATCTAGGTTTTATACCCCTCAACTATCTCCAAGAGTTTGATGGTCGTGTTCCAGTTACGCATGGTAATCGCCGCGTAAACAGGTTTCTGCGCAACTTTATTCAGGTAGCTTTTCGTTGCATTCGGACTCGTGAGCGAAGGCAGCCGATAATAAATAGCCACATCACCTTGCCAGGCTTTATCGATTCCTTCTCGCACATCGATTTCTTTTATAGCTTGGCTGGTACGAGTTCCCATGGGGAACAAAACATAGTACCGATACTTGCTGTTATCTTTGCCAAACTCTTTTGGAGCCTGAGCAATCACCTTTTTGAACGTTTTGCGGTCAAGAGCCAATATCTTAATAACCGAACCGTCTAGTTTGAACTTTTTTGGCAAGCTATTTTCAATCTTTGCGCTGAGCTTTTTTGCGCTCAGATCTGACCGTAACACGGTGTTGCCGCTCTGAATATACGTGACAACGTCCTCAAACCCCTGTTCTTCTAGAAACCGTTTTAATTCTGCCATCGGTATTTTGTTCTTGCCACCAACATTGATGCCGCGCAGTAGTACTACGTAGGTTTTCATCATATCTCATTGTATCAAACATGAGATTTCAATCGATATCCGCAGGTAATTGATAAAATGTAAGTAGAGAGAAAAGAAAGCGGCAGAAGATCTCAGGTTGTTGCTGGTTGAACATGGGTAGATTGTAGAGCTTGAAAGCGATCCAGCCAACTTAGTAAATAACCAAAACATACAAAAGTACCTTCAGTAAAACAGAGGCTTGCCATGCAGGATACTTCGTCCACTCCCAGTCGTTTGCATATCGGTGCCGCTTATTACCCCGAACACTGGCCTGAAGAAGCCTGGGCGGAAGACATCCGTCTGATGCGCGCGGCAGGATTTACCGTTGTCCGTCTGGCCGAATTTGCCTGGTCCAGCATGGAGCCAGCGGAAGGCCAATTCAATTTTGACTGGCTGGAACGCGCTATCGCTCAACTGTCCGAAGCTAGGATCTTGACCGTGCTCGGCACGCCCACGGCTGCCCCTCCGGCCTGGTTAACACAGACGTATCCACAGACCCTGGCTACCGACGAGAATGGGCGTCGCCTTCAACATGGCAACCGTTGCCATTATTGCGTCAACTCCCCGACCTATCACGCTGCCGCCCGGCGTATTGCAGGCGCGATGGCTGAACGTTTTGGTAAAAACCCCGATGTGATTGGCTGGCAAATCGACAATGAGTTTTGGCGACCCTGTTATTGCGAAATCTGCCAGGTCGAGTTCCATCGATTTCTGCAAAGCCGCTATGGGGATCTGGAAACCCTCAACCGGCGTTGGTCAACTGCCTATTGGAGCCAGACCTATTTCAACTGGGAGCAAATCCCTGTGCCCCGAGGCAACCATAATCCGGGACTGATGCTGGAGCATAAACGCTTTATCACTCACAGTTACACCCGCTTTCAAAAAACACAAATTGACGCCATCCGTCCCCATCTTGCGCCGGGCATCTGGATTACACACAACTTTATGGGTTGGTTCGATGGTTTTGACCACTATGATTTGAGCCAGGAGTTAGACATAGCGAGCTGGGATTGGTACGTTGGAATGGGACGCAATGACTATGCTATCTCGGGAGCCATGCATGCCATCGTGCGCGGGTATAAAAACCGCAACTTCTGGGTGATGGAAACCCAGCCCAATCAGGTCAACTGGGCAAGCATCAACAATAGCTTGGAACCCGGTGAGACGCGCGCCCTGGCTTGGCATGCTGTTGGTCATGGAGCAGATGCCTGGCTCTACTGGCAATGGCGCTCCGCCTACAGTGGGCAGGAACAATATCACGGCACGTTGGTTGACCAGTCCGGCCAGCCGCGCCCGTTCTATTCCGATGTGAAGGCACTGGGTGCTGATTTCGCCGCGTGTTCCCCCGTCTTGCGCGATACCGTTCCTGCTGCGCAGGCGGCTTTGCTTTATTCCTTCGACAGCCGTTGGGCCATACAAAACCAGCGGCATCATCGTGATTTCGATTATGTGAAGCACTTTGTTCATTATTATCGCCCCCTGGCAATCCGCAATATCTCTGCTGCAGTGATCTCGCCCGAGGCACCTCTGGATGGGTACAAACTGGTCGTCGCCCCTGCACTGAATGTCTTAAATGAACCTCAGGCTAACGCCCTGTCCGAATTTGCCCGCGCGGGTGG
>JAICRQ010000103.1 GCA_025966435.1 Anaerolineales bacterium
CTTCACCTCGCAGGGCAGATAACACCTCATGGGCGATATCTTCCGCCGCGCGCGATTGGGCTTCCGCCGTCTGTGCGCCGATATGGGGCGATGTGATCATGCGCGGATGCGCAACCAGCTCCGTTAAACCGGGCGGTTCCTTCTCAAAGACATCCAGCGCGGCGCCCGCGACCTTGCCGCTATTCAGCGCCTCGAGCAACGCCGCCTCATCAATGATGCCGCCGCGTGCCGTGCTCACGAGGCGCACACCGTCTTTCATTTGGGAAAACGCCATGAGACCGAGCAGGTCCCGCGTATGCACGGTGAGCGGTAAATGTAAAGAGATAAAGTCAGACCAGGCGAACAACTCCTGAAGCGACGCCGGCTCGGCGTTGCCATAGACCAGCTCATGTTCCAGGGCATTCGGATCATAAATAATAACGCTCATCCCGAAGGCAGCCGCCCGTCTACCGACCTCCTGGCCGATGCGGCCAAAGCCGATGATGCCAAGCGTCTTGCCGCTTAACTCCACGCCCTGAAATTCTTTCTTTGCCCACTTGCCCTGCTTTATAGTTGCATCCGCACGTGGAATATCGCGGGCTAATGCCAGCAACATTCCAAACGCCAGCTCGGCAACCGCCACCGTCGTGGACGTCGGCGCGTTGACGACCGTCACGTTATGCTTCTTCGCGGCTTCGAGATCGATATTGTCCACGCCTACACCTGCCCGGCCGACCACCTTCAGCCCGGAGGCTGCATCCAGTACAGCAGACGTGACACGGGTCTGACCGCGAATCACGAGCGCATCATACTTCGGGATGATTTGGATAAGCTCCTCTGCTGATGTGCTGTCGCGATACTCCACGTTCGCCGAAGCGCGTAAAATGGACTGGCCGCGACCGTCCAGTCCATCTGAAATAAGGATATTGTAGTTCGCCATGGATGATATTTTAACACGGTAGTTCATGCCTGCAACCTACCAAGATGGGCGAGACAGACTTTGGCTATTCGTATCGAAGCGCTTCGACCGGCTCCAGGCTAGCGGCGCGGTTCGCAGGGTATATTCCGAAGAATAACCCCACCGCGGCAGAGAAGAGTGTTGCCAACGAAACCGCGTCCAGGCCGACCAGGGGTGTAAAGGCCGTGCCGCTGGCTGCAGCAAGCTGGCCCACACCCACGGAAATCAGCCAGCCAAAGAGGATACCGATAATGCCCCCAATCAGGCTGAGCAGTGAGGACTCGGTCAGGAACTGGATGAGGATATCCCGCCTGCGCGCGCCGAGCGCCTTTCGCAAGCCGATCTCGCGCGTCCTCTCGGTAACAGACACCAGCATGATGTTCATAATGCCGATGCCGCCTACAAGAAGAGAGATCCCCGCGATGCCACCAAGAAACACTGTCAAAATACCGGTGATCGATTGAAACGTGCTGAGCAAATCCTGCTGGGAAAAAATCGTGAAATCGTCTTCCCCTACCGGCGTGCGATGTCGGGTGCGCAGAATCTGGGCGATTTCTTCCGTCGCTTGCGCCACCACATCACCACTGACCGCTTGCACGAAGATAATATCGACACGGTTACTTGTGGTGCGGCGGATCAACCTTGTTTGTGCTGTCGTGAACGGCACCAGCACCTGATTGTCTTCACTGCCGAACGCGCCACCGCCTTTTGACTCTAGTACACCAATTACGCGAAACGGTTGCCCCTCGATCCGGACGGTCTCCCCTGTAATCCCGTCCGCATGACCGAATAGATTTACTGCCACCTCAGATCCCAGCAGAACCACAGAAGAGCGTCCCAGCATGTGTTCCTCGGTGATCATTTCCCCTTCAGCCAGGTTCAGATTTCGTACTTGAAAATAATCTGGCGTGACGCCGAACAGTTGAGGCGCTGTTTGTTCGCCTCCAAAGGATACGGTCGCCTCACCCTGGAGGGCAGGTGCGACGGCTGCGATAGACGGCGCCGCAAATTGATCGCGCAATGCATTCGCATCTTCGGTAGTTAGAGGCTTCGGGTTGCGAATGTTGTCACCCGGATCCCCGCGGAAGACGAATAAAAGGTTTGTTCCGATTCCGCTGATGGAACCGGTAATAGAGGCTTCTGCGCCCCTGCCTACCGCCAGCATCGCGATGACGGCCGCCACGCCGATCACAATCCCCAGCACGGTCAGGCCAGAGCGGAGCTTATTCCCACTTAGACTTTCGAGTGCTTCGAGAAAGGCTTGCCCAAGACTCATGAGGCACTCTCCAGCAATCCATCGCGCAGGCGGATGACGCGCTGCGTTTGTTCTGCAATCGCCGGGTCGTGCGTGACGATGATCAACGTTGTGCCGCTCTCTTTGTTGAGGTTTAGGAGCAGGGACATGATTTCTTTCCCTACTTTAGAGTCAAGATTCCCGGTGGGTTCATCCGCCATAATAATGGCGGGATTGTTAACAATTGCCCGCGCGATTGCCACACGCTGCTGCTGCCCGCCCGAGAGCTCATAGGGACGGTGAGTCATACGGTCGCCAAGCCCCACCGCCTTCAGAGCTTCGATGGCTCGTTCGCGGCGACCATCCTGTTTTCCAGCGTAGCGCAGCGGCAATTCTACATTCGTAATCGCCGTCTGGCGGGACAGCAGGTTGAAGCTCTGAAAGACGAATCCCACCTTACGGTTGCGGATGCTCGCCAGCTGGTCATCATTCAGCGAAGCGACTGGTTCCCCGTCCAAAATGTACTCACCGGAGGTAGGCCGGTCGAGGCAGCCGAGTGTATTCATCAACGTGGATTTCCCTGACCCGGACGGTCCCATAATGGAAACCACTTCCCCGCGCTTAATCTGAAAAGAAACGCCGCGCAACGCCTGCACTTCCACTTCCCCCATCTTATAGACCTTGCTCAAATCATGGGCTTCGATGACGTTCGACATGGTACTAAAACCCACCAGGACCACCCGGACCAAATTCAACTGGCGGATTCAAGATGATGACATCCCCTTCCTGGATATCTCCACCTGCCACAATGCTCATCGTATCCGAAGAAGATCCCAGCCGAATTTCCTTTTTTACAGCCTCACCTTCCACGAGAACGTATACCACCCGCTCCCCATCTGCAAGGCGCACGGCGCGGTTTGGTACGAGAAGGACATCCTGTAATTCTTCCACCACGATATTGACCGCCGCGGTCATGCCGGGTTTCACAGCGGAATCGGCATCGGTCAGCTCGACCGTCACAGTAAAGTTGACAACCCCCTGGTCGACGGTACCGGCTTGCGATACTTCTATGACCTCACCGTGATATTCCTTTCCCAGGATGGCATCGAACGTCAGCGTGACAGGCTGCCCAATCGACACACTGTTAATATCCACTTCGGAGATCATGACATCTACAAGCAGGCTGGATAAATTGTCAACACGGAAGGCGGTCGCTCCCGCGCCGACCTGATCCCCCGGCAGCGTATGGGCTTCGGTCACGGTGCCGGCAAAGGGCGAGATCACGCGCGCCAGGTTGAGGGTGGCTTGCGCGGCCTCCACACGTGACTCCGCAGCAGCGATCTCCGCTTTGTTGCCGCTCGTGAGGCGATCATAGGTGCGCTGCGCTTCGTCAAACTCTGCTTTCTTAAGAGCGAGATCGTTTTCTGCTTCGATGATCCAGTCCTCAGGGGCGGGACCCTTGAAAGACTTTGTTTTCGTGCGATATTCATACCCTCGCGGTGTCCGTACGATATAAGTTTGGACAGAGGTCTGCGGTATTCTCCTGGAATTCTGGAGATAGTGCAGATAATTATCCGCTTTGACATAGGCTTCCTCCGCCTCGCGCAATGTGATGACTGCCTCAGCGCGGGCAGTATCGGAAGAGAGAAGATCGTCCAGCGTCTTCTGTGCATCAGCAAGGTCTGCCTCTGCCATAATGACACTTTGCGGGAGGGATGACTTTTCGAGAAACGCGAGCACAAAATCTTCCGGGATGTTATCGCCCACTTTCACGTTGACGGTATCCACCGTCCCGGCGGCTTGCCAGATCAGCACCGCGGTCTGTTTGGCGCGGACCGTCCCCGTGGCGCCGATCGTCGCGGTCAGCGTGCCGCGCTCGGCAGTTGTCGTTTGGAACTGGCTGGCAGCCTCCGGGCCTGCGCCCCGCAAATAGGCGAACGCCGATGCCGCGATGACGACGATCAATAAAATGATCAATAGAGTTCTGTATTTCCTGAAGAACGAACGCATTGTTTCCTCCGCGAGGGGCTGCCTCGCATGGTTGAAATTTCTAGCTTACAAGGTTTTCTTTATACTTCACAATTATGAATTCACGATGAATGTAGACAATGGAGAGTCTTTACACCTTCGAAAAGGATCCACTCTATCTTCTACGTGGAAGAAGATAGAAAGTGGCAGCCATTTCTTACCCATCTGGAGTGGTTTGGTGAAATTCCGTATGCCAGGCAGGATTTCGTACGGCATATTCTCTGGTTATAATCATCCCATGCTTTATCGAATATTAAGAATACTGGATTTTTTGGCGCTTGCGTTCGCTATGGTCATCGCCGCGACGGGAGATGCCCCGCGCCTGACCGGCACGTCAGACCGGGTGCGGTCATTTACGCGCGAGATCGAATTCGACTATCCCAACTGGGTCTGGAATGCAGCCTGGACCAAACTCGAACAGAGCACCCTTGGTCTCCCTTATGTGTTCGATCGCGGCACCAATAAGGAAATTGTGATCGATTACCTGCGCACAACCCAGAGCCTGATGCAGGCGGAAGGTCAGATCGAGCAGATTTATGCCAACCCGGATATCACCGACAAAGAGTCGACCAGTTCCTACGTACGAGGGCAGCGAGACGACTTGATCGCCCGGCAGCGTTCTCTCGCGCCTCTCGCGGAGGCGACACTGCAAAGCCAGATCACCGACGCGCTCGCAGAACTAGAGCTTACAGCCATCGGTCAGCCGGTTCCTCCCGTTCTCTATCACACCTCCTCCACACCCCTGGCGTTGATCGTTTCCGAGCGTAGTGTCATCCAGCAAATTGCAAATATCTCCATTCTGCCCACGCTCACCCTCGACGATCAGATCACGCTGGAAGATCGGGTGGCAAAGTCTCTGGATGTTTCTACGCTGGTGGTGCCTATCGGCGGCGTGGGCGTATATCCCACCATGGTGATGGAAACGACTGACCTGCGCTGGACTCTCGACACGATCGCCCATGAATGGGCTCACAATTATTTGAATCTTCGTCCCCTGGGGCTCAATTACAGCACCACGCCTGAGCTCCGCACGATGAATGAGACAACTGCATCCATTACAGGGAACGAAGTCGGGACGTATGTCCTTCAAAAGCATTACCCTGAATTGCTTCCTGCCGGCTCCAAACCAGACTTTAACTTCGCTTCGTTTCATGACTCCTTTCTTCCCTCCAACGCGGAGGATGACCCACCACCGTTCGACTTTCGCGCCGAGATGCATGAAACGCGCGTGACCGCCGATCAGATGCTCGCCGAGGGAAAGATTGGAGAAGCTGAAACGTATATGGAACAGCGCCGGCAGGTCTTCTGGGAAAACGGATATCTGCTTCGCAAACTCAATCAGGCGTACTTTGCCTTCCACGGCGCCTACGCGGATGTGCCCGGCGGTGCCGCTGGGCAAGATCCGGTGGGTCCAGCCGTCCGCGCCTTGCGCGAGCAAAGCGACTCGCTGGCAGATTTCATCAACACAATTTCCTGGATGACGTCCTTCGAGCAGCTCCAGCAAGCTATTCAATAGATCTTCACAAAAGCACCATTGTCTATTACAAATTTATATGCGTAAACTTCTTTCCTCTTTCCTTTTTCTTTTTACGTTTCTCACTGCCTGTTCTCCCCCTCCTGCTTTAACTGTTACTCCTTCCACACCCATTCCGAGCATTATCATTCCCACACCCCCTGCGTGCACCGCTCTGCAAGTGGAACCTACGCCGGGCGCGGAAACGCCATCGTTATTCCCGCCGGAGAGCGAAACCGATCATGTACGGGGTGCGGACGATCCGCTCCTCACCATTACAGAGTACAGCGATTATCAGGATCTAAGGAGCGGCTTGCTGGCACAGGCGCTGGACCAACTCCTTGAGGAACACCCCGAAGAAGTACGCGTGGTTAGCCGTGTTTTTCCCCTGATGGCGGTCAACGATAAAGCAGCTCTGGCAGCGCAGGCTGCCGAAGCCGCCGGGGAACAGGACCGCTTCTGGGAAATGCACAAGCTCTTATATGCGCAACAGGAGAATTGGATTAATCTCTCCGTGGAGGACTTCGAACAATGGCTCCGCGCCCAGGTTTCCGCGTCGGGAATGGAAGTGGATCAATTCGAAGTGGATCTCAAGCGTGAAGATATTGTCGCGCAAGTGCAGCAAGCCTGGGATGGCGGTCAGAAGATGGGGCTGCCAGGTACACCACTGATCCTCATCAACGGACAGATCTACGGGGGCCCGCGTGACTATAACAGTCTCAATGAAATCCTTCAGTTGATCGTGCTGGGAAAACGACAATATACCTCGTGCCCCGCTGTCACGGTCCAGCCCAACAAACAGTACATCGCGACCCTGCATACCGAAAAAGGAAATGTGGTTATCCAACTGTTTGCCGATAAAGCGCCAATGACCGTAAATTCCTTCTTATTTCTGGTGCGGGAGGGCTGGTACGACAATATCACCTTCCATCGCGTCATCCCCGACCTCTTCGCTCAGACCGGCGATCCGAGCGGCACAGGAAAGGGAAACCCCGGGTATTACATTATTACGGAAATCGATCCAAGTCTGACATTCGGTAAACCCGGCATGGTTGCCATGGTCAATTCCGGGCCGGACACAAGCGGAAGTCAATTCTTCATCACCTCCGCGCCGATCGCCGAGTACAACGGAAAATACACGATCTTCGGAGAAGTGCTGAGCGGCAGGGAAATCCTTGAGGGGTTATCGCCTCGCGATGCCCAACCCGGAACCGACACCCCGCCCGGTGACAAACTCGTCAGCATTACGATCGAGGAAAAATAAGTTGCAAAATACGTCCACCCATCTCCCCTCTCTGCTCGGTGCAATCTTGTTTGCGCTGAGCGGCTTGTTCCTGCTCGGCATTGGGCTGCTGATGGGACTCGCAGTACTGATTGCCTTCTTCACAGGAGAACCCATTCAAGCCCAACAGACCATCTTTTTTCTTGCATTTTGTTTTGAAGCTGTTTTATTATTTACAATTGCCTTTTTCGCATTCCAAAAGACACTTCGAAAGCCAGCGGCAGATCAGCACTCATCTGTTTCGGTCTCTCCTTTACGAATCCTCCTTGGTATCCTGGTAGCAGCCGCGGCTATTTTGATTGGGAGTCAGATCGGCGGAATAGAACCGCTCAACTGGGTGCTGCTGCCTCTTTTGACCGTTCCAGCCGTGGTACTTCCCCTGGGTGTTTTGCTCGCGCTCGGCGCGCAAAGGTTGCCTCTGGCAACGCGCTGGCAATCCTGGAGTGTTCTGGGGTTAGGGATGACTCTCGCGCCTCTGCTCCTGCTGATCCTGGAGACGATCGTTGCGATTATTTTGTTTATCGGTGTTGTGGTTTATGTCGCGTCACAACCTGAATTGGCTTCTGAGCTGGAAGGGATTGCAAGGCAGCTCATGGTCCTCGGCCCCCAATCAGAAGCGGCGCAAGACCTTCTTTCACCCTACCTGACGAAGCCGAGCGTGATGTTCATAGCGTTACTCTATATCGCCGTGCTTGTTCCAGCGATTGAGGAATTGTGCAAGCCGCTGGGCGTTTGGCTGCTTGCCGGTAAGCTGAATTCGACGGCCCAGGGGTTTACGCTGGGTGCCCTCAGCGGTGCGGGCTACGCGCTGGTGGAGACGATTGGGGTAAGCGGTCAGGTGAGTGAATGGGCAGTTCTACTTTTTACACGGATCGGTACGGGGTTGCTCCACATTACCACGTCTGCCCTGATGGGCGCCGCCATCGTGTCTGCCTGGCGTGAGAGACGGTATTGGCGTTTGATAGGAACGTATATCTTCGTTGTCCTGCTGCACGGACTCTGGAACGCGTCTGCAATGCTCTTTACATTTTCAACCCTCGCAGAGTTTCTGGATCAACCCGGCACCCTAGGGACCCTCCAGCCGTGGCTGACTGCCGTCATGATTTTCCTTGCGGTGGGATTGTTCGTAATTCTTATGACATCCAATCGGAGGATGAGGATCATGACTATCCCTCCACTTTCGGAGCCGATGATTTCCACAGAGCAAACGGATCACATCTCGTAGCGCAAACAGTCATGATAAGATAATCACATGCCACTTAATCATTCCTCTGCCGCTGCGCGCGATGGCGACCTTGCTCAGCTTGTAGGCTTGCGGCATAAACATTTCATTCTCACGCTCCAGGCAGGCGCAAAATTCGAAACCCACCGTGGCATTCTTCAACACGACGACCTGATCGGCAAACCCTGGGGTACGCAGGTGTTCAGTCACATTGGCGCGCCCTTCTATTTATTGCAGCCTTCGCTCGCCGACCTCATCAACGAATTGCCGCGTACCACACAGATTCTCTACCCCAAAGATATTGGCTTTATCCTGATCACGATGGGCATTGGTCCCGGGCAAACCGTGATGGAGGCTGGAACTGGCTCCGGTTCGATGACCACTGCCCTAGCTTTCGCCGTCGGACCCCAGGGACGCGTCATCTCGTATGAGGTCAAACCAGACGCGCAGAACCTGGCGCGCAAGAACCTGAGCCGCTTCGGCCTCGACTCGCGCGTAGACTTCAAGCTGCGCGATATCGGGCAAGGCTTCGACGAGACCGGCGTAGATGCCTTCTTTCTGGATGTGCCCAACCCCTACGATTACATCGAGCAGATCCGCGCGGCGCTCAAGCCTGGCGGCTATATGTCCTGTCTGATTCCTACCTTCAATCAAGTGGAAAAGACCCTGATGTCTCTGCGCCAGAACGGTTTTGCATTTGTGGAAGTGTGTGAGCTTCTGCTCCGCTATTACAAACCAGAGCCAACTCGAATCCGCCCCACAGACAGGATGGTAGCGCATACAGGGTTTCTGATGTTTGCGCGCCGCATCGAGCCGGGGAAAGACCCGAGAGGCAAAGCGCTCTCTGAAGAAGTAGGTACGGAGCAAGCCTGATGCGCCGTATATTCCGCCGCCATATCCGCAAGACGCTTGCTCAAGAAGTCCCGCCCATATTGCAGGAGGCGATCTTCGCCTTCGACAAAGGCGAATACGGTCGCGCTGGCGAGCTCTTTGAAAAGCTCGCGGAAACGGCGTTTGCCCGCGGCGGACCTCGTGCACCGTTATTCTACTTAAAGGCAGGGCAGGCGCGGATTCTCGCGGGAC
>JAICRQ010000611.1 GCA_025966435.1 Anaerolineales bacterium
CCGCTCGAAGTACAAAAGGAAACGACCCAACGCGTCATGAAGATTTTGAAAGAAACCTTTGGGCATCTTTTTGAGAAGCAGAAATTGTCGCTGACTGTCGATCTCAAAGAGATGCGCGATGGCATCGCGCTGACGGATCACAATATTCCTGACAAGACCAAACCGGGGTGAGCTCAACTGGTAAAATTTTGTTGCGAGCCATCGAGAAGCGGCGCCGTGGCGCCATGAAGGCACAATGACATTGGATCAAGCAGGAACAATCCATGAGAACTCAGGTTGGTATCATCGGTTCGGGTCCATCGGGGTTATTGCTGGCGCGGCTGTTGCATCTGCAAGGGATCGACACGGTTATCCTAGAGAGCCGCAGCCGCGAATATGTGCAGGGACGCATCCGCGCGGGTGTCATCGAACAGGGCATGGCAGACTTGCTGCGGGAAGCCAAAGTGGGGGAACGCATGGATCGCGAGGGACTGATTCACGAGGGCATCAATATTGCATTTGCTAACCGTCTCGAACGCATTGATTTTCCCAGCCATACGGACGGCAAAGTCGTGATGGTTTACGGGCAGACGGAAATCACACATGACCTGATGAAAGCGCACATTGATGAAGCGGGCGGTATTGTTCACTATGAAGCGCCAGCAGTCCGCGTGGAGGATTATGATACTGGCTCTCCACGCATCATCTATGAACAGAACGGTCAACGCAAAGAACTTATTTGTGATTTTGTGGCAGGCTGCGACGGCTTTCATGGAGTTGCAAGGCAAAGTGTTCCAAGCGATAAAATCAGCGTCTTCGCGCGGAACTATCCCTTTGGCTGGCTCGGTATCCTCTCCGACGTGCCGCCTGTGCGCGAGGAACTCGTTTATGTGAGTCACGAGTGCGGCTTTGCCTTGTGCAGTATGCGCTCCCATATCCGCAGCCGATATTATGTGCAATGCGACCTCGACGACCGAGTCGAAAACTGGACGGATGACGCTTTCTGGGACGAACTTCGCCGCCGCTTGCCCCCGCATGTTGCTGAAACCGTCACCACCGGACCACGCCTGGAAATGAGCATCGCTCCATTGCATAGTTTTGTCGCCGAGCCGATGCGTTTCGGTCGTCTCTTTCTGGCGGGCGACGCGGGACACATCGTTCCACCTACTGGCGCGAAGGGACTCAATCTCGCCGCGTCGGACATCTATTACCTCTGCCGCGCCCTCCTTGCCTACTACAAAGACAAACGAACTGATTTACTTGACAGATATTCCGAGACCGCTCTGCGTCGCGTCTGGAAAGCGATCCGTTTTTCCTGGTGGTATACCTCCCTGCTCCACAAACTCGATGACGACCCCATGACCCACCGTCTGCAAATCGCTGAGCTTGACTACCTTACCGGCTCCGTTGCCGGGCGTACCACGCTTGCCGAAAACTACGTTGGCTTGCCCTACGAGACCTTCGAATGAATTTCGCCACCCTCAACGGCACCAATCTCCACTACCGATCTGACGGCGACCCCCAGGGTGCCCCGCTCGTTCTCATCCATTCGCTCGGAACCGACCTGCGATTATGGGATGACCTGCTCCCCCGGCTTGATCCGACCCTGCGTCTCGTCCGCTTCGACCTGCGCGGACACGGTCTGTCTGCGGACCCTGCGGGAGAGTTAACACTGATAGATTTCTCAGCCGACCTAGCGGCTCTGCTCGACCATCTTGAAACTAATAAAGCCGTTATTCTCGGTATCTCCATTGGCGGATTGATCGCTCTCGATTTCGCCCTGCGGAATCCGGCACGAGTCAGTTCTCTCATTTTGGTTGACACAGCTGCCAGAATTGGCACACCTGAATTATGGCAA
>JAICRQ010000341.1 GCA_025966435.1 Anaerolineales bacterium
GTCTCGCAGGAATTGCGCGGCTTGTTCTGCAACCAACCTGCCTTTGGTAGGATCATCGGCATAATTATGAATGAGCAGCGTGGATGCATATAGATCGACGACAAGATCTGGCTCGCCTTCGGTAAAGCCATTGAAGAGGCGGAAGGCGGACTCATGAGGCGCATCGAAGAAAGAAGCGCGGGCTTCGAACGCTTTTTCAAATAGTGAAATGAAATTGGATAGAGCCATTGGCTTGGATTAACCTATTATTCGATAAAGACTCAAATTCGGCGGGGTCAGAGACCCATACCGAGCGAAGCTTGGCAAATAGGCAGTCGTGTGATTTCACTTTTAACTTAAATCATCTTTGATGATTACTCATCTTATAAGATGACGGCTCATTAAATCGAACATGTTGTACACCCCCGCGAGTACTACTAATAACGCGAGCACTCCCTTTTTTCTACGTGCTGGTTTTTTACAAAAAAACTGTTGTAAGAAATCACAAGGGCAACTGCCGTTATTACAAAAATTATCGTTATAGTTGTGATTGCGATAGTGGAGCGGATATCCATGCTTCCTCATTGATTTTGCCAAACAGGACTTAATGGTGAGATTTTATTGTAGAAAATCCGATGGATTGACAACCCACCCTACAAATGCTTCTCCAGCCATTTATAAATCACCGCAAGCGATTCCATGCTGACGTTATGTCCCATGGGGAATTCGTGGTATTCCAAATCGACGCCCAGCTGCTGCAGACGGTCGCGGCTCACTCGGTCCCACTCAACGGGGAGGATGGTGTCTTGGTCGCCATGGGTCAGGATAAAGGGTTTTCCTTTAACTCCGGCTTCATCGATTTCCAGATCCACATGGTTGGGGATATAACCCGATTGCGCAATGACGCCTGCGATGCGCCGGGGATGTGTCAGCGTGTAACACATAGAAAGGATGCTGCCCTGGCTGAACCCGAGCAGAAATAGCTTTTGCGGATCAACAGGATAGCTGGCAAGGACTTCGTCGATAAAACGATCGATCGTCTCCAGGGCCGCCAGCACCTGGTCGGGGTCGGGTCTGCCGATCACGCGGACGCGGTACCATTCGTAGGAACCGGGACCCATCGAAAGAGGCGCGCGCGGGCTGATCCACAGCAGTCCCTGAGGGAGGTGGGGAGCCAACCCGATTAAGTCTTCTTCGTTGCTGCCGCGACCATGTAAGGCAAGGATCGTTGGGTAGCGCGCATTCGTATCTGTGCGCTGTGCAGAAGATGGGAATTCAACCTGGTGAATTAAGGATAGAAGGTCAGAGGTCATTGGTTATTTTCCTTTGATGGAAAACTGTAACCTTTTTGAGGTGTAAAACAAGGGCCTGGATGTAAGAAAATAGGACTCTGGACGTCCAGAATTAAAGTTGCCTATCGATCAAATTGCCTCGCTAGCCGTATTAAGGATGAATAAGAATTTGTACCTTGCATTGTACCCCTAACCGTTTTAGGGTACACTCTTTTGAAATCGTCAAAGTAGTTACATGAGGTGACTTATGTCCGCAACCGAATTATCACCACAAGGTGCTGATGGCAAACTTGTGCCTCTACGCAACGACAATGAAGCAAAGAAGGCGCGCCTAAGCGCTATGGCAAGAGCCTCCACTGATCTTTACGGCACGATCGGCTGGGGTATTGGTCTGCTGATCACTCTTCTTATTTCGGCTCCGGTCATTTGGTTTCTGACGACGAACGCCTCCCGCTCCAGCCGTGAGTCGGTTCTGGCACTGGGCATTGCCATCGCCTGGTGGTTTAATCCGCTTTCGCTGGGAGCGCTGGGTTATGTACTCAGCAATATTCGCGCCTGGCGGTTGTGGACGGCGATCGGGGTAGTGATATGGGCGGTCATAAATGCGCTGGTTTCGCTGGCGATCGTTTCCACCAACGGACGTATCATGGTCATCAATGGCCTGATCGTCCTGGGCTATATCCTGCTTGCATTATTATTCCTTTATATTCAACTGCGTGTCTTTATTTGGGCAGCTTCCGGGAAACCATTGCGTTTCTTCCTCGGGATCATAGGATGGGCCGCGTTCAATGGTCTCATCTACTGGGCGATTATTAGTCCCGAAGTATTGAATATCGTCCTCGTTGTACTCAGCCTGGCTTTCCGCGTGGTGTTCATCCTCTTTATGGCAATTATTCAGTTTGTAGCCATTTTCTGGTTTATGGCGCGTTCACGCGTAGAGGTCATTCGTCCCGGCGACCCGAAGCAGGTCACCTTTGACGATTACAAGGGCCAGCCTAACCTGATCAAGATGGTGCGGCAGTGGATCTCTTTGCTTTCAGATCGAGGCCAGTTCCAAAGAATGGGTGGTCAGTTCATCAACGGCTTGCTGTTATACGGTGAACCTGGTACCGGTAAGACCCTGCTTGCCAAGGCGATGGCAGGCGAGGCAGGTATTGCCTTTATCTCGATCGAAGGCTCAGGTTTCCGTGCTATGTTCTTTGGCGTGGATGTGCTCAAGATGATCAGCTTTATTGGCCGTGCCCGCAAGCTGGCGCGTGAATATGGGGCATGTATCGCTTATATTGATGAAATTGATGCAGTCGGTATGTCGCGGGGTGGTGTGATGGGCGGCCAAGCCGGGATGATGGGCGGTATGGGGATGGGGATGATGGGTACCGGTGCTCTGACCCGCCTGCTCTACGAAATGGACGGTATCAACGAGCTATCGCGCTGGGAGAAACTGCGCGCCCGCTGGTATCAATTCCGCAAGAAACCGATTCCGCCGCGTGATTGGCACATCCTCTTCATGGGTTCCACCAACCGACCGGATGTGCTCGACCCCGCGCTGACCCGGCCAGGTCGTTTTGACCGGACAGTTGTGGTCAACAAGCCGGACCGCGGTGGCCGACGCGAGATGGTGAAATACTACCTTAATAAGATCAAAACCGATGAAACGGTTGATATCGAAGCAATTGTCAGTGATACGGCATGGGCGACACCCGCCCGAATCATGTCTGCGATCACGAAGGATTCAGTGCGTCTGGCGCTGTTCGATGGTCGTGAACGCGTGGCGCAGCACGATATCGAGCTTGCCTTCCAGGAACAGGCAATGGGTCTGGAAAATCCCATCGAAGAAATGGAAGAAGACCAGCGCAGGCAGGTGGCATACCATGAAGCCGGTCATGCCATCGTTCAATACTATCTCCGCCCCGATGAACGGATCGTGCGCGTGAGTATTGTCCGCCGTTCTGAGGCGCTCGGTTATGTGTTGCCCGTGTCTAACTATGATATTTATGCCCTGCCGCTGCGCACCTTTGTGGCGGATATTCTCGTTTCGATGGCTGGTCACGTAGCAACCAAGTTGTTCCTCGGTGAATACTGGACGGGCGCGACGGGTGACTTCCAAAGTGTTCGGGCGCGACTAGGGCAGCTTGCACATTACGGGTACTTTGGTCCGCCATTGGATATGCAGCATATACAGCCCGGTACGTTGTCGGTGGCGAAAGATCGAACCGGTATTGTGGAGAAGTTCTGGAGCAAGCTCGAAGAGCAGACCGAGCAGATCCTGGCTAAACATGCTCCTGAGGTACATGCGGTTGCCCAGGCATTGCTGGATAGAAATGATCTGACTGGCAAGGAGTGCATTGAGGTCATTCGTGGGGCGGCTGGCGATAGTGAACCGATTGACAGTGAACTGCTGTTGAAAACTCTTGTGGATGAGACGATGGTCAACAGCAAGAATGGAAGCGGAAACGGGAAATCAGAGAAGAAAGCCAAACCGAAGCGCAAGGCAGCGCCAAAACTGAAAGCGAAGAACGCGTAAAATAAAACGGGCTGAGATCAAAATCTCAGCCCGTTTTGATTTGTAGGGCGGGTTGATAACCCGCCGTATTCATATATGAGTCAGGCTGCCCTCATCAGGGCGCTCCGCCGCCCGCCTAACCTGTTTATTCCCACGACCAGAACGCCAGATATCCCTGCGCCAGCATTCTCGGCTCCAGGTTGCCTGAAGCGGCAACGACGGCGATCCCAGGGCCGGATTGACTCAAAAAAGACAGGACAAGGTTGTTATTATCCGGTGACCAGATCGTGGCGGACTGGTGGTACTGATCGAAATAGGGAAGAACACTCAAAAACTGCTGCGTCGGGCGATACGTGAACAGTTCCCGGCTTTCGCCACTGGCTACATCCAGCACCTGCAAGTTGAGTATATATTGTGGAGCCGCCTGCGCCGAGCCGCCAGATTCTCCCGAGCCCTCTGCCTGCGATTGAAGCAGGATGAAATAGGCGATTTCCTCACCACTGGGCGACCAGAAGAAAGCAACAATGTTTTCATCCCGGACGATTTCTTCGGAGGTTTCCATATCAACGACATGCAACGGTCCGATTGTGCCGGCGTCGAGCGCCTGTACGCCGTCGATGTAGGCGAAGCGGGTGCCATTGCTTGACCAGGCAAAC
>JAICRQ010000408.1 GCA_025966435.1 Anaerolineales bacterium
GACATGTTAGCGTTATTGAAACAAAAAGCGGAAAAAATAAACTTGAGTCCCACGGTCTACCAGCAGGAGATGGATAAACTGGATCTGCCGCGTAAATATCAAACGATCTTTGTGCCTTCGAGCTCATTCCAGCTCTTGTTGGATGGAGCGCTTCCGCCCGTTACAATGAAGTGCTTCTACGAACATTTACTGCCGGACGGTGTGTTAGCGATGCCGTTCATGACGCTCTGGAAAGAAGGCGATCCTTTAGAATCTGAGTTCACGCGAGAAGTGATCCGCCCCGAAGATGGTGTGGCCATCCGGCGCTGGTCGTTGGTGCGCTTTGATCCGGAAACACATTTGGAACATACAATAGACCGCTATGAGATCATCCGCGACGGGCAAGTGATTGCATCCGAAGAACACCGTCAATCCCCTGCAACACGTTCCTATACACAAGGACAGGCACTTGCTTTGTATCAGGAAGCAGGCTTCAAAGATATTCACGTATTGCGTGAGTTCACCTTTGAACCTGCAGAACCGGAAGATATGACATTTTCTGTTTTGGGATTTAAACCGCATGCATTGGAGGAAAATTTATGACCTTTCCACAAACCTCAGGCAGTCCTCATCACTTTATTTCCCAGCTTGCCGGAAGCTGGACAGGCATATCCAGGCTCTGGCTTGAGCCTGATAAGCTTGCCGATGAATCGCCGGTAGTAGGCACGATCCAGCTGATTCTCGGTGGACGCTTTGGGTTGTATCTGTATCAGGGTTCCATCCAGGGCGAGACGCAACATGGAATGTTTATGTTCGGCTACAACACGACGACCGACCGCTACGAAGCCTCGTGGGTGGATAGCTGGCACAACAACACGGCAATCATGTTCTGCACCGGTAACACTATGGAGAACGGATTCTTCGTCCTCGGCAGTTTCCCCGACCCCAACGGCGGACCGGACTGGGGTTGGCGCACGGAGGTCGAACTGCTGGATGACAACCACCTCGTCATCACTGCCTACAACATCATGCCCGAAGGTGACGAAACTAAAGCCACAGAGGCACAGTTGACGAGAGTGAAGAAGTAAACAGAATCATCTCGTTGCGAGGGAGCTGTTGGTCTGCCCGACGAAATGACAGAGATACAGAGGACAAATGCGAATCTTAATTATTGGTGGTACGCGTTTTCTTGGACGTCATCTCGTGGAGTCTGCGCTGAAACGCAGTCATGAAGTGACCTTATTCAATCGCGGCAAATCGAACCCGGGCCTCTTCCCACAACTGGAAACAATTCTCGGTGACCGCGAACAGGACGTCGAAAAGCTCAAGGGTCGAATCTGGGATGCCGTGATCGACGTCGCAGGATATCTGCCGCGCATCGTCCGCCTCTCCGCCGAAGTCCTGAAAGAGAACGTCGCTCGTTATGTCTTTATCTCCTCCATTTCGGTCTACGAGAATTTCAAACAGATCGGCATCGACGAATCCTATCCTGTTGGAAAACTCGAGAATGAGACTGTCGAAGAGATTACGGGTGAGACGTACGGTCCGCTGAAAGCCTTATGCGAAAAAATCGTGCAGGATATCTATGGCGAACGCGCCATCATTGTTCGCCCGGGCTTGATCGTCGGTCCGCACGACCCGACGGATCGCTTCACCTATTGGCCTGTTCGCATCGCGCGCGGAGGGGATGTACTTGCACCCCAAAAGCCGGAAGCAGTCATTCAAGTCGTTGACGTGCGTGACCTCGCTAATTTCATCATCAAGTTGATCCAGGACAATGCATCAGGAGTCTACAATGCCACAGGTCCCGATTATGAATTGACCATCGGGCAACTGATCGAGGTCAGCAAACAGATCAGCGGCAGCGACGCGAACATCCACTGGGCGAGCGTCGATTTCCTGAATCAACATAAGGTCGAAGCCTGGAGCGACATGCCGACCTGGGTGCCAGGCGATGAAGAAGGCGTGGGCTTCTCGCGTGTGGATGTGTCGAAAGCCATCGAAGCGGGATTGCGCTTCCGCCCGCTGGAAGAGACCGTGCGCGATACTCTTGCCTGGGCGCAGACACGCCCGGTCGATCACGAGTGGCGAGCTGGTCTGACTACAGAAAGGGAAGCACAGATCCTCGCCGCGCTGAAAGGAGAGTGAGATGCACATCCATGAGCCGCGCCAACAGCTCGATCACATGCTGCGGCAGACGCGCATGAACCTGGTCGCCTTCAGCCAGATGGCGGATACCAAGGCGCACATTATCCTGAGTATTGCTTCGGTGCTGTTGACGCTTTCGCTCACCCGCATCGCAGACCCGGCGTTTACACTCTCCCTCGCCGGGCTGGATCTGTTTCTGCTTGTAACGATCTTTTTCGCGCTCCTGACGGTCATCGGAAAACTGAAGGTGTTCGACCGTAAAAGACATTCCGTGAACGATCCGGATTACAGCCCGCTCTTCTTCGGCGATTATGGCGATATCCCTTATGAGGAATATGCTCGGAATTTTGCAGAGATCATGAACGACTCCGATGCAACGTATGAAGTCATGGTCAAGGATATCTATTTTGCCGGCACGTATTTATTGCGAACCAAATACAGATACATCCGCTTTGCCTACCTTTGTTTTTTCGCCGGACTCATCGTGAGCTCTGTCATTTATACAATCCAGCATTTAATATAATTATGTTCAAAAATATTTTGATCGCTAATCGCGGCGAGATCGCCATCCGGATCATGCGAGCCTGCAAAGAGCTTGGGATTCAGACCGTCGCAGTGTACTCGGATGCCGACAAAAATGCCTTACATGTCCAACAGGCGGATGAAGCGATTCATATCGGACCTGCCGCGGCGAAGGAATCGTATTTGAATGTGGAGAAGATCATCGACGTTGCAAAGGCAGCAAACGCAGACGCCATCCACCCGGGCTACGGATTTCTCTCGGAGAACGCCTCCTTCGCAGCCGCAGTCGCCTCCGCGAGATTGACCTTTATCGGACCCTCCGCCAACTCCATCCGCCTCATGGGCGATAAAGCCGAATCGAAGATCCGTATGAAAGAAGCGGGCGTGCCGACCGTGCCGGGTTATGAAGGGTTAGAAAGTGAAGGAGATTTTGTAGAGGCTGCCAGGAAGATTGGCTACCCCGTCATCGTGAAAGCTGCGGCGGGCGGTGGCGGGAAAGGGATGCGCGTTGTCAATCAGGAGAACGAATTGTGCGAAGCCATCGAGTCGGCGCGGCGTGAATCTTTGAATGCCTTTGGCGATGAACGGTTACTCATCGAAAAGTATATTGAAAAAGCGCACCACATCGAATTCCAGGTCTTCGGCGACCAGCATAGAAATCTAGTCCATCTCTTCGAGCGGGAATGCTCCGTGCAGAGACGGCATCAGAAGATCATCGAAGAGACTCCTTCCCCGCTGCTGACTCCAGAATTACGCGAAGAAATGGGGCAAGCTGCCGTTGCCGCCGCAAAAGCGGTCGGTTATTACAATGCTGGCACTGTCGAGTTTATTTTTGACCCCGACCTTTCCTCTTTCTACTTTCTTGAAATGAACACGCGCCTCCAGGTCGAGCACCCGGTCACCGAGCTTGTGGCCGGTCTCGACCTTGTCCACTGGCAGATCCGCGTCGCTGCAGGAGAGCCATTCCCATTTGAGCAATCCCACTTTACGCAACGCGGACATGCCATCGAGTGCCGCGTCTACGCCGAGGAACCCGCCAATGGATTCCTGCCAAGTACTGGCAAGCTCCTTCAATACATTGAGCCACGCGGACCCGGCATCCGCGTGGATTCAGGCTTCGCCGCTGGCGATGAAGTGACGCATTTCTATGACCCATTGCTGGC
>JAICRQ010000283.1 GCA_025966435.1 Anaerolineales bacterium
TCGTTGCACATGTCTACCAAAACTGTCTACAAAGACCTCAAATAAATCGAGGCGAAACATTTCTATGCGCGAGAACGAGCCGGGATGGAGGTTACCCAACGATTTGATGATTTCGAAGAATCGATTACCTATGCTGAAAGCTTGGATAAAAAGTGAGACGAGCGCAGTATGAAGCGGGTGGTAGGATCACTAAAATCGATAATTTGAATCCTGTGAAAGATTGGGGCTTTATGGTGGCTAATCCTTGACTCACCCCCTGCTAGTGAAGGATAGATCGCTCTGATTACAGACAATGGAGATTTTGGTAATCGGCGATACGCGTTCTAATCGTTCTTGAAAGTGTAAAAGAAAGCGACCCAAAGATTAACCTGAAGGAGATGTAATGTCTGTCTTTTCCAGGCGTATATTCTGAGATGATCCGGCGGGTTTCCCCAGCTCATCCATAACGCGCGACACATGTTCTGTTGTCCCCCTGGCCTCTTTGCCTTCGATCAGGTTCTTGATCAATTGCACCAGGAAGGATGGCTCGAAGGGCTTGTGGATGTAACCCCCTCCAAGCTGCCGCACCCCCTCCTCGAGCGCATCCGTTCCATAAGCGGTGATTAGAACAAGGATCATTTCAGGATGATCTTGCCTGATCCTATTAAGGAACTCGAGACCCGACATGCCTGGCATATTGAAGTCGCTGACGACCACGTCAAATTCTTGTATTGCAAGCATTGAAAGCGCTTCAGAGCTGCTTAGACAAAGAGCTACCGAACTCGCTTCTCCCAGGGCTTTGTGGAGCCCGTAGGAAAGGGTAGTCACAAGATTTCGATCATCGTCGACCAGCAGGATATTCAATCTGCTCATATATGTCTTGGGTGTCCTCCCTATTCGCTTTATGTCGCCGGATCACGCTCTCAGTTTAACGAACAAATTCCTGAAAACCATGAGGGTTTTCGAGGAACTTTGTGGAAACATCCATGATGGATTTCAAAGTGCCAGACGATACCCTGTGCCTCGCACATTCAGAATATATTGGGGCCGCCCGGGATCCACCTCAATGACCTTCCGCAATTCGTGGATTCTCCAGCGTGCCAGGTCTCGAGCCTCTGTAAGATCTGCATCATATCCCTGGGATTCTTTCACGAGGGTTTTATAGGCAACCGCTTTTGGAGCGTGGCGAAGTAATGTGGCAAGGTAATCAAAATAGATTCCCGCCACCGGAATGTACTCGCCATGCAACGTAGCATGACGCGCGTGCAAATCCAGCTCGAAGGAGCCTCTTTTCAGAAAACGGGCGGGGTTGGCAGAAGCCTCAGCAGGTGTGCTGGTTGGCGTCATATCCTCACCATCGATCCTCTGTAACTCAGCCAGGAGGGCTTGAATCTCGCCCACGATTTCGTTCTTGCGAGCAGGCTGTTCACGTTCCGCTAAAACTTCCTTCACGCGAGCGAGAATCAGGACAGGCTCCACAGGCTTGATCAGATAATCTCGCGCGCCCAGCCGGATGGCCTGAATCGCCGTCTCCAGTGCGGCGTGCGCCGTAAGGATAAGAACGGGCATGTGTGGAAATCGTTTATGTACTTTCACAAGTAAATCAATCCCGCTCATTCCCGGCAAGCTCAAATCGAGGAACATGAGGTCATATTCTTGTACCTGCAGATACCAGAGCGCATCCTCTGCGCTGGCTGCGGTTGTCACATGGTAATTCTCCTTCTGGAGGATAAGCGACAGACTCAGCCGTAAGGGATCTTCATCGTCTACGATCAGGATGGAAGGTCCCGGCGGCGTCATGGCACCTCCTCACCTTTCATGTCTGGCACGAGCGGTAGCCAGACTGTAAACGTCACGCCTTTGCCGGGCGTACTTTCCACGAGGATCTCGCCTTGATGCTGCCGGATGATTTCGTAACTGATGGACAACCCCAGCCCGGTCCCGTTCTTCTTTGTAGTAAAAAATGGATCAAAAATAAGAGGCAAAGCCTCATCAGGAATGGGCGGACCCGTATTGTGAAAATCGATGCCTACGCGGCGCCCATCGAGGCTGGTATGCAGGTTCACCGTAAGCTTGCCCTGTTTGTCTCCTTCCATTGCCTCTATGGCGTTCAGGCAAAGGTTGAGGAAAACCTGTTTTAGATTGTTGCGAACAGCCCAAGCCACGTAAGGCTGGAGGTCATCCTTCTGGCACCATTCCACCTGATTTATTTTCAACTGGGGAGAAACCAGGTCGTGGATTTCGGTAAGAAATGCCAGCAGATTCACATGCTCTCGTGCCTGGGATCCGGCGGCGTATGTCCCGCGTAATTGGGATACCAGGTCAGAGATGCGATTGGCTTCTGTCGAAGCCATCTTCAAGTAATCTACAGCCGGGCTGCCCGGAATGATTTGATCTTCCAACAGATAAAAAGTGTTCTTGACCGTCTGGATGGGATTGTTGATCTCATGCGCAATCACGGATACCATTTTTCCAAGGGCAGCCAGCTTATCCGCCTGAACCAGCTGGCTTCGCATCGCTTGCTCTTTTTCCAGGCCTTTTTTCAACTCATCAAGAAGGCGCGCATTCTGGATGGCGACCGAAGCATGATGTGCGAGGGATTCCAGCCTGATGATATGCTTTTCCTCAAAGAAATATGGCTCGCTGTGGCTGGCATGCAAAAAGCCAATGGTTTCATCACCGATCACCAGGGGAATGCTAATACAGGAGCGTACCCATTCCGCGCCTTTAACATCCTGCCACCTGGTCTCCTTGGCTGTGTCAGCAACGTAGAGGCTTTTGCGAGTCATAGACATTTGGTGGAATGTGGGCCAAGACATTGGAAAGCGGAAATCGAGCAGACTCTGTTCGATCTTTTCAAGCCCCTGATAACCGATGCGGCGGACGATGCGGGCATACTCCCCTTCCACGAACATGATGTTTAGCGCCCGCGCAGGGACGAGCTTATGCGCCTGCAAAAGGATTCGATCCAGGATGGCATTAAGGTCAAGACTTTCATTCAGCGCTATAGACGTTTCTATTAATGTCGTGAGGAACGCGTTACTTTCCTGGAGTTGGCTGGTGCGCTCGAGGACGCGGCGTTCCAGTTCGGCATTCATCTGTTTGATGCGCTCTTCCGCCTGCTTTCGTTCAGTGATATCGCGCAGGGCACCTTCCGTGGCTACTCCCTGTCCATTCGCGTCAAAGATAATGTGTGACGTAATGGAAGTCCAGGTTGTGCTTCCATCCTTCCGCCGCAGAAGCGCTTCAAAATCGTTCACCGAGCCATTTTCGAGCATTTGTGCATCCAACGCGGCATACTGCTCCGGATAGACAAAAAAGTCGGTTACGCTGCGCCCAAGGAGCTCTTCTGGCAAATAGCCGGACCGTCGTTGGACGGAAGGGCTAACGGATGTGAGATGGCCCTGATTGTCCGTCTCGTAGATCACATCTGCCACGTTCTCGTAGATGTTGCGGTATCTTTCTTCGCTACGGCGCAACGCCTCCTCGGTTTGTCTTTTTTCAGTTATATCGCGTACGGTTACGACTCGTGCGAGCAGGCGATTTCGACTGTCGACCAGAGGTGACATACGCAGCTCAAGCCACGTTTGCAATTCACCCTCGCCAAGACCGATTTCATCTTGCGCCTCCAGTGTATGCTCGTATCGCTCTACTAGATGAGGCCAGGCACGAAATAGATCTTTCGATTTTTGACCGATTGCCTGCACAGCCGATATACCGAGGGCCTTTTGCAAGGCAGGGTTGATATCCACAATGTTTCCCTGTGTATCCAGCACGATCATCCCATCGGGCATCTTTTCCACAACAAGATCGCGCGCTACAGGTGCAAGGTTACCCAATTTCAGTGTAATGATAGCCAGCGCAAATAGAGCTACACTAGATGTAAAAGCAAACGGGGTAATATCCAAATGCGGAATGGGAGATAATTCCAGTACATAAAGGATATTTCCAACCCAGGGTATAAATACCGCAATCAGCAGGATAATATCTTGTCTGCGAAACAGTCCCTTCCTTCTGTTGAAGGAGTGAAGAATAAAGATCGTGCCCACACCGAGGAGAACATAGGAATAGGCCACGTACGCCCAGAACCAAAGCCCATGTGTGAACTCGAGTGCAGAAAATGTATTGCCGGCGGGAATATGAACATGGCTCCAGATCAAATCATGCAGCTCATTTGTAAACGCAAGCAGAAGCGTGATCAGCGGGATAATCGATAATAGGATCACTGTGCCGCGCGTGATGCGGGTGCCCGGAGCGGAAAATGCAGAAGCGAATAGTACCCATAAAAGCGGTATTGCACTAATACCGATATACTGAATTTTGGCCCAGAATATCTTGGTCGGCAGATCGGGGCTGGCAATCTCCAGTGCATATCCAAATGACCATTCTCCGCATGCAAGGGCGAGCAGGGCAAGTGGCATGGCTCCACTAGCGAACGCGCGTCGCTGCCAGACGTAGTCTGCGACAAGTCCGGCAATAAAGAAACAGATCAGGAGAGAAAAAATATAAGGTGAGGACTCGAATTGCACTGGGCGATCTTCCGTGCGGACCTGATATAGAATAATCCTGAATTAATTGGTGGAGGTTTTTATTGGTTAACATTATACAACTCAAAAATAGTAGATTGAATAAATGTTTCTCAGATGAAACAAAGCTAAAGCGAGGAGTTGTCGAAATCAAATCTGCATTTCGGGCAAGTATGGCACTCTGTTTGATTCGACTATAATTTACACATGGCTACCAAAACTCGATACGAAGACCTCAAACAGCAAATTCACGAACACAATTATCGCTATCACGTGCTGGATGCGCCGATCGTCAGCGACCTGGAGTTTGACCGACTACTGAATGAGCTCAAGCAGATCGAAGCCGAGCATCCGGATTGGATCACGCCCGATTCGCCCACCCTGCGCGCCGGTGCCAAGCCTGCCGACCGTTTCATCAAGGTTCAGCACCCGGCTCCGATTCTCTCGCTGGGGAATGCCTTCGGCGCGGACGATGCGCGTGGCTGGTTCGAACGCGTCAGCCGCATCGACGATCGCGTGGAGCGCGCCAAATTTGTGGTCGAGCCGAAGATCGATGGCTTGTCGGTTGTCCTGCATTACCACGATGGAATCTTTGTGCAGGGCGCTACACGCGGGAATGGAGAAA
>JAICRQ010000630.1 GCA_025966435.1 Anaerolineales bacterium
CAAACTTTGCTAACGTATTTGGGGAGGGTCCTTGACTTTCACGCCCCAATTCCGTACAATGACCGCACCCATCGCAATCTACAACATCTTCAATAGGGCATCCAACACCAGTCCTTTTACTCTTTAAACGAAAGGAGGTGAGATGAATGGAAACGCAGGAAGATATGATCACGATGAAAAGCGGCAGAGTCATGCTGATAAGAAACGGTGAGATGATGCCGATGGAAGATCAGATGACCATGCCAGACGGCACGCGTGTCTCGATAGATGGGCAAGTGATAATGCCAGACGGTTCGACCCGTATGATGGTGGAAGGCGAAACCATGAGCATGGAAGGCAAGTCGGTCGAGCCCGAAGACATGACCGACAGGCAATTCAAGGAAAACATGGAAGATGAAGAATTGCGGGACGATATACACTGAATGTGATCCCTGTCCCGTTGGAATCCGCCTGACCTGTAGTTTCAGGCGGTTTTCATTTCTCGTGTTTGGGTTGGCGAGTAGGAGATTCCTCGCTGAGGACTACATCTCCAGGAGGGAACTTTACCCCACTCCCATCGTCCTTTCTCTATCAAAACCCGGATTGGAGAGAGAATGAAACGAATGATGTTCCTTTTGTCCCTGATGGTGATAGTGCTGTCGGCCTGCGGCGCGGCTCCGGCAACTTCCACGCCCGCACCTGTGATGACTGACATGCCCGTCCTGCCCTCAGATACACCGCCTGCGCCCACAGCAGAGGCGCCCAGCCCCAAGCTCCCGGCGGCTCCCTTCGACGCCCGGACGTATATCAACCATACAGATGGATTTGCGCTGGATTATCCCGCCGGCTGGTCAGTCAATGAGATGGCAATTGGATCACGCGCAACGCAGGTGCAATTCCTTTCCTCGCCCGAGCTGGCGGAAGCAGCAACCCTGCCCGAAGGCGCCACACGCCTCAGCGCGACGATCTATCAATGGGACCCGAAGAATGACCTGGCTGCCTACGTTGCCAACCGAAAGACCGCCTGGGAAGCATCTGGCTTCACGATCGCCGAAGAACAGCAGTTGACCCTCGAACTGGGGTTGCCCGCCGTGCAGCTTACCGTGCAAACACCCGACGCGCCGGTTGTATTCCTATTTGCTGCGCTTGGTGATCAATATCTCGAATTGAGCGGGGAAGGCGATCTGGAACTGATCCGGGTGATCGCGGGAAGGCTGCGACCTATATCCCCTTAAGTAGTGCGTTGGGTAACAGATGGAATTGCGCTACAAAATCATCGCCACGGATGCTTGCACAAGTGTCCGTGGCGATCACTATTACTCCTTTGTGTCCCTTTGCATCCTTTATGATTTTACATTCCCTGCATGAAGATTTCCCCAAAACTTTCATCCACCTTTTTCAACGTCTGCTCCGAGTTCTGCGGCGCAACCAGGTATTGCTCGCTAAACCCGTACTGGAAATCGAGCTCTTCATTTAGTGACCTGTATTGGAGGGCATAGCGGCGGGGATGATAGTTGAAGACAACCTTATTCCAGCGCACCAGGTTGCGTACCTGCTCTCGGATCTCCGGCTGGAGCGACTCG
>JAICRQ010000359.1 GCA_025966435.1 Anaerolineales bacterium
AGTCCGGGTTTGAGAGTGCGTCGAAATAATTGATGTTCATCTCATACGGGATTTGCCTGCCACTCACATCGTTCTTGTAAGAGATAAGCCCACCGTGGTCGATCACCCGTTGAATGAGCGCATCGATTTCATCATCTGGCAGAATCCCTCGCGCCGGGTTAACGCCAATCCCATCATGGGAGGCAAGGAAATTAAAGAATGTGGTCTGCGTGGAGGGTAATGTTAACCCAGTCGCCCACTTCGAAAGGACACGGCTATTCCCCGTGTGAAGCGTGTGCAGCAGGAGAGGCGGCAGAGCGAAGTTATACACCATCTGGGCTTCATCGGTGCCGTTCCCAAAATAAGAAATATTATCCACGTGAGGGACATTCGTTTCCGTGATCAGGATGACATGCGGCGCCAGGACGTCCAGGACTGCACGGAATAATTGAATGATCCGGTGGGTCTGTGGCAGATGAATGCAGGAGGTCCCAATTTCCTTCCAGAGATAGGCAATCGCATCCAGACGGATGAGCTGTGCTCCCTGAGAGACATAAAAGAGCAGAGTGTCGATGATTTCCAGTAGCACATCTGGATTCTGAAAGTTGAGGTCTACCTGATCGTCGCTGAAGGTCGTCCACACCTGTTTGGGACCGGACGGTGTATCGAATGTGGTTAATAGCGGGAGGGCACGCGGACGCACTACCTGTGAAAGATCGGGATTCCCCTCTACGACCACAAAGTAATCGCGATAACGCGGATCATCTTTCAAGAACCCTTGAAACCACTGATGCTTCACCGAGGCATGGTTGATGACCGCATCGAACATCAAACGAAAATTCTGGCTGAAACGCGAAATATCATCCCAACTCCCGAACTCGGGATTGACCGCCCGATAATCAATCACCGAGAAGCCATCATCTGAGGAATAGGGATAGAACGGCAACACATGGATGCTGTTCACCAGGCCGGAAAGATACTTTTCACAAAAACGATTTAATGTTTCGAGAGGGGGCAGATCCGGTTCACTTAACTGGTCTGCATAGGTGATTAACACACTATCCCGTTCCGAGAGAAGGGGCTGGTCATCCCCTGAAAATGCAGGATGAGTTCGATATCTATCTAAGATAGAGCGAAGCCGCTCAAAGGTGTAGTTCCCAATGGATTGACCATACAGAGCGAAAAGATGTGAATGCACAGTGGATAGATCGGGCTGTACCATAATTCAATATAACTTTCAGAATGATTGCATGATATGAGGACCAAAGGATGCGCACGTGAGTGGTCCATGAGGGAGACGGCATGATCGCGGCAGGGATGGCGTTTCTGTCATCCGATCAAGTCCCTCCCTGTGACCGAACGTCAACCTGTAATTTTTATACCATAAAATTGTTGGTCTAATGGAAAATAGGAGAGTATCTAATAGTAAATGATCTAGTCATTCTGAAACAACCAAAACTCTCAGCAGACATTGCGTAGAGGTCCACCCTGGCGGGAATCGTTCAACCCACCTTGATATTCACCCGGTGCCAGGCATTATTCATATATCCTTTAAAATTCCAAACCTGCGAGATATCCTGTGGCTGCGTGTTGGCGGCGGTGTCTATGGCACGCACAACGAGCTGATAGTTTCCGGGCGCCAGCTTAAAGTTTGCCTTCCAGAACGTCCACGCCCAGCAAGTTGCATCATTGAATAATTCAGCCTGGATCCAGGTGAGACCGCCATCACAGGAAACATCCACACGCGCAATGTCCCTCCCGCCTGCCATCGAATATCCCTGCACTGTGACGGGACCGGGCAGGACCCTTTCATTTTCATCGTGCGAACAGATCACCGAGGTCACATTCATTTCACCGAGCATTACGCCATCCGCCCAATTTACCGTTTCAGGACGCACGTGTGGGGCAAACAGCCGGTAGGCATGCCTTTGAAAATAGTTTTCTGATGGCTCGTTTTGCACGGTAATATGATCCAGCCACTTCACACTGCGTGCACCAATATAACCTGGCACGATTGCCCGCAAGGGAAATCCATGCACAGATGTAAGCGGCTCGCCGTTCATTTCATACGCCAGAATGACTTCCGGACTCAATACTTTTCCGAGCGGAATCGACCCGCCATATCGAAACTGCTTGTGATGGCGTTCCACTTGATCGAGTCCACCAAACTCTACATGCAAAGGAAGATCCGTTTCACGTTCCACACCCGCTTCTGCCAGCACATCCCGAAGCTTCGCCCCAGACCACACCGCGTGACTGATTGCTTCCACGCCCCATCCGAGCTCATTGGGAATGGATTCCAACGCCATTAATTCCTCACGTCGATTCCCCGCGCATTGTAAGGTAGCGGAAATATTCACACGCTCAAAGTTATCTTGAAGATCCTCCAACGATAAGGACAACGACCGCAAAACCCTGCCATTGATTTGCAAACGATAAGAATGGATGTCCACTTCCGGCACATCCCCGTGATTGCGGACAAAGAACAAATTGGTCGGTGTGATATACGATTGACTTAATAACCTGGGTGGCGGTCCGGCGTTGAACGGGTGTGCTTGTCTCACTACAAAATCAGGATGTTTTTCAAATGGCTGGAGCATAGACCATCACCTTTCATCTGGGAGACAAGCAAAGTAACCGTCACTTTGTTTCCACTATTATTTTATAGAGAAACCACAACCGGCTCTGTATCCGTCACTGTGACAGACTTGCCATTCGCGAAGGTTACTTCAGTTTTGTCCTGCCCTCGTTTCACTTTTAGTCCTCGATATGTAATCGTCACATCCCACGGGAAGGGGTTTGTAGCTTCCAACTTGACGCGCGCAACAGAAAGAATCTCCACTCCGAGGACGCGTAAAAACAAATCGACCGGCGCCAGTCCATGCAGTGAGTTACGCTCGCCCATACCAGTCCCGTTTTCGGCGTGATAGCGCGCGTAAAAGGCGCGGTTCTGTTTAAGGTTTTGCACGATGCCCGTCATGAGATGCGCCACCAGGCGCGCAGCATCGGAGCGGAACCCGTATTTGAGCAAGCCTTCGCCGACAAACAGATTCCAGGGCATGTGAACCGCCTGGGAAACAGCTTCCGCTTCCGGTTGGTGCTGCGGAATGGCTGCACAGGCTGGCACGCCATACGGACGATAGAAGCGACTTGCATCGAGCAGGGCGCGCCCGATCATGATTTGTGCATGTTGCTCATCGGGGAGGCCCGCCCAAAGCGGCATGAAGAGAGTGTGGTCTTCGGTAGTGAAATCCAGGGTGCTAATGATAACGGTGTCTTCTTCCGCCAGACCGCGCACTGAAATTTTCCCCAGTCTCGAATACACCTTCTGCGTGGTGAAGACGGAGCCGCGCTTGTGCCATTGATAATCGCTGCTTTTCACCACCTCATCCGCAGCCTTCGACGCATACTCATAAATGCGGATCTCTGGCCGCTTCGCGCTCGGATTCTGCGTCTGTACTTCGATCAACAACCGGATTGGCTGCTCGAACTTTAACTTTGGCGAGACGGTGCCCGAACCCTGCTGCCTGACGAGCACTTTGCCTGCAAGGCTTAATCCCGTGAGGCGGTCACGATAATGATACAAGCCGGTGCGCGGCTGCCAAGTGGACTCGACAGAGGCACGCAATTTTGCGGCTTGCTCATGAAGCAGGGTTAATACATCGTTTCGTTCCAGGTGCTCTGCCATCTTGATCAGACAGGCAGCTTCGTGATAGAGCATCGCCTCCAGCGCCGGGCTATGCACCTGGGTAATGTCCACGCCCAGAGACCATTCGTGCCACGCATCGAAGAGAGGGTGATCCTCGAACCCGGTCTGTAGAATGTGTTTCCACTGTGGCAAACCATCCCGGTCTTCGTCGTATTCGGGCGAGAACCAGGACCAGAAGAATTTATAAAGTTTCGGAAAGACGTCGCTTAAGAATTTCTGATCTTCCGACTTTTCATAAAGCTTCCAGGCAAGGCTAGCGAGGATAGGCGCGGCGAGATAGCGCCCGCGCTGCCCCGCCAGACCCGGCTTTCCATCAATCGAGCCATCTTCCTCCTGGATGGAAAGGAAGTTCTCCAGCAAATCCCTGGCGGCAGATGAGGCAGGCAATATGCTGGATAGATAATAGGCATCGAACGGGGTCTGCCCATTCCAGGAGACGGGATAGTCGGTACCATCGCCCCTTGGGGAATATCCGTGATCGGGTCCGCGGGCGGAGACGATGGACGGGCAGGGGAAATGCATATCCGGCAGAAAGAACAACCCAAACGCCGCGCGCTGGCTCAGCGCAAAGGCGGCATCCCAATCCTTGTCGCCGGTGCG
>JAICRQ010000171.1 GCA_025966435.1 Anaerolineales bacterium
GATGAAGAAGCGAAAGATCGGACGAGTGGGAGTCCGGCGTGCGACTTCACGGAATCCTGCCTGCTCGAAAGCGGATGCGATGCCCGTATAGATGAAAGGCGCAGGCATGTCCTTTTGAGCCTCCACCGGATACCCCTCGACAATCTTGCCACCCTGCTTGCGAACGTGCTCCACAGCCGCCTTTAGCAATTCAACCGTGATGCCCTGCCGCCGATATTTCTTGGCAACAAAGAAACAGGTGACCGACCACACAGGCTGGTCATCCACAGGCTTAAGCGCGCGCGAGTGCGCCAGCTTGGGATACGCCTCACGCGGCTCGATCGCGATCCACCCCACGACGTCACCATGCAGGTACGCCAATAAGCCGGTGGCAACACCTGAATCCACGATCGACTTGTGCATTTGCCGCGTCTCGAAGCCTCTTGTCTCCTCGTATTCCTTGCCGCGCAATTTCCAGTACATGCACCAGCAGCCCCCACAGGCGCCGTGTGGACCGAATAACTCCTCAAAGTCTGTCCATAGATTACGTTTGATTGGCTTAAAAGAAAGTTCAGTGGTCATTGCACAATAACACTCAAACAGCCTGGAAGAATTTCGTATTCAAAGTCCTGAATCCATTCCGAAAACAATTCACCATCAGTATGCGCTGGAGAAGGTTTGTCCAGGTGGATCAAGACGCGCGTAGCATGGACTTCCCGCATACCATCCATCTCCACATAACTTCCCTTGTCTTCATTGAAAGCGCGCGGAAGTGCCTGAAACAATCCGAGGCGTGTGCCTCGATACCCCAATGCAAGTGTTAACTTTCCATCGAAAGGATCTGCGTGAGGAGTCATAAAGAAACCACCGGTTCGCCGTCCATTTCCAATGGAGATCAGCGAAAGCATTCCCGTATATTCCCCGTCATCCCATTTGATGCTTCCGTGCCATTCGGGTTTATCCATGATTGCCTGTACCGCCGCGACCAGATAGCGCGCGATTCCTTTGATCCATTGAATCTTCTCATGTTTGATCGTAACATAGGGCTCCAGCCCTGCCGCGGAATTGTTGACGAAGTAACGGTTATTTAGCCTGCCCAGGTCCATGACCCTCGTTTTTCCTGCGGCGATCACCCTGGCTGCCTGGTGAAGGTCCGTAGGCAAACCTAATGCAAATACGATGTCATTGGCGGAACCGGTTGGCATGATCCCGAGTGGAGGCACAGCCAGTTGTCTGGAAAAAGCCGCCCGCATGAGACCGTTCGCAGCATCTCCAACCGAGCCATCCCCGCCCGCTACAATGATCGGTGAAAACCTTTCAAGCACGGCATGTTCTGCCAGGTCGACGATCTGCCCCTTTTTCTCGGAGATAGCCAGGTGAAAATCTATCCCTGCCGTCTCGAGAGCAGACTTGACTTCAGACCAGCGCTTTTGTGAATTCCAACGATTTGAGTAAGGGTTTAAGATTACTTTGGCAGTCATCGTCCCTCCACGAGGTGGGTTGAGTCCATTTTACCCTGTCGATTCCACTCCTTGAACTGAGAAAGTAAAACTGCAACGAAAATCAGGGCACAGCCAAAGATCTGAATGGGCGCGAGCGTTTCATCCAGTAAGAACCAGCCGCAGATCACCGCAAACACAGACTCGAGACTCAGGATCAAGGCGGCGTCGGCGGGGGGTGTATGTCTCTGCGCCCAGACCTGGAGCGTGTAACAGAGCCCAAGGGAGAAAAACGCGGTGTAGACAATGGCACCCAAGAGTGAAAGATTCCATGGCATGGATCTTTCTACAAAGATCCCAATGCCTAGATTAAGAACACCACAAATAACGAGCTGTCCCATCGAAAACGACATCGGCTCGAATTTCGAGGCATACTTGCCAAGCACAATCACATGAAACGTCCAGAAGAGTGCGCCCCCAAACTCAATGATATCTCCTACGCGGACCTCAAACCGGCCCGCTGTCGAAAGGAAGAAAGCGCCGGTTCCGGCAAGCAGCACGGCAATGATGGAGATCCAGTGAGCCTTCTCACGCCAGATCAGGAACAACACAATGGGGACTAAAACCACATACAGGCTGGTAATGAAGCCAGCATTCCCAGCAGTCGTGTAAACCAACCCAAGCTGCTGGAACGCGCTGCCAAGGAATAACACAAACCCCGCAACGGCCATCCATTGATATTGATCGCGAGGTATTTCGTAAGTCTGAGTTTCTACCCGTCGTACCCTCATCACAAATGGCCATACAATAACTGCCGCTAACAGATAACGCGCGCCGTTGAACAAATACACGCTTCCCATCTGCCCTGCCACTCGCTGCGCGACGAACGCCGAACCCCAGATGATGGAAACAAAGAGAAGTGCTAAGTCTGCTTTGAGGCGCATGAGGAAAGGATGAACTATGAAAGATAAGGGGTCAATTCTGAAATGATAAAATTACTGAGATCTTCCCTGTGTACTTGTCTACGTCTGTACTTGCCAATCATAGCATAGGACTTTGATGTATAACCCCGAAGAGATTCAAGCTCATAAAGATGAACTACAACAAGCTGTGTTGCACGCGCGTCCATTCAAGCCGCTGTATGTCAAGATGAAAGTCTTCTACGGCTGCAATCTTAAATGTGAGATGTGCAATCACTGGCGAGATACACGTGAGCCGCCCGTTCCGTCCAATCGCTTTCAAGAAGTATTGAATGAACTTGCAGAATTGGGCACCAAGAAAATTCATATCTCAGGTGGCGAACCGATGCTTCGACCTCAGGTCCCTGATCTGGTGGAACAAGCCTCTGCACTCGGCATCAAAGTCACGATGACAACCAACGGGACGTTGATCGACAAGGCAAAAGCCAAGCGGTTGGTCGAGGGTGGTCTGCGCGGGGTGAATATTTCGATCGATTCCCCAATCCGCAAAATGCACGAGAAGATTCGCGGCGTGGAAGGGTCGTTTAAAGCAACGACGAAAGCTGTCCAACTATTCCGGCGCTACAAGCACAAAGGAAAGCTGACTATTCGCATCAACACCGTGGTCAGCCGCACGAATTATCAGACGCTCGAAACGCTTCCCGACCTGGCACACGCGCTCGGCGCGGATGGGATTAACCTCATTCCGGTGGACGACCATTGCGGCGAGATCCTGTCCATGAGGAAAAAGGATATCGCGCTATTCAATAACGAGATTGCCCCAAGAATCGCAGAACGCGCCCTTGCACTTGGGTTAATCATCTCGGATGAAGATGCCTTTCCCTTCGGGCGGACGGACTCTGAGGTGCGCCTGGGGCGCGCCGGCAGATACGCGTTCGGGTACTATGATTCGCATCCATGCTATGCGCCCTGGGCACACAGCCTGATCGACTTCAACGGCAATGTGTATATTTGCTGTATGACTCGGGAACGAATTCCACCGCTGGGGAATATCAAACATCAATCGTTTCGCGAGATTTGGGAAGGCGCGGCATATCGTCAGATTCGCTTGAAGATGCATCCGCCTTCATTAGCAGCCTGCAAGCGGTGCGATGATTTTGTCGAGCAGAATAAAAGTATCTGGGAGATGATTGGACCTTACTAAACACAAAAACACTACACTTGCACTGCAGCGAACGCAGTGCAAGTGAGATCACGATGGAAAAGCTCTTAAACTTTAAACCTTTGTGCTCTTTGTGCCCTTTGTGGTTAAGAGTTAACTCAAATCAGAAAACATATCGCCGCTATCGTCGTTATCCCAGGTGCTGGTACGCTGGAACGTATCGAGCTCAGCTGCGGTGAACGTTGTGGCGGCGATTGGCAATGCCACGGGTTGGTCAAGCCCCTGCTGGCAGGCAAGACAGACCCGGCCTTCACGAGTTTGATCTATATGTTCATCGCAGTAGCCGCGTCCGCATTTTATGCAAGCCGCTAAAGATGGATTATCACAGCGGTGTGGTACGAGATACCCAATGATCATTTCGCATTGTTCAGCCATGTTCACCTTGAAATAAAATAACCAGTATGAGAATTGCGTTCCTTACGGAAAAGTATACACCGGACATTGGTGGGCTGGCAATCTCATCCGAACGATTTGCACAGTTGCTTCACGCTGCCGGACACCAGGTCTGCGTCTTCGCGCCGACGATAAACCTGGCGCCAGCCGAAACGCGGACTCTCCCCTCAGGGGGAGTCCGTATAACGCGTTTCGGCGCGCGCAAACGCGTGGATGATGCACTCGTCGATTGGTTTGAACTCCTTGTTAATGAACATCGGCGTGAGCCCTTTGATTTGATCCATGCCTACTTCCTCCCGCAGGCGGGCTTCGTTGCAGCGTATGCAGGAAATTATCTCAGTGTGCCTAGCATCGTCAGCGCGCGCGGCAATGACCTGGATCGTGCGATCTTCGATCCTGGACGCGCGGCGCCCATCTTGTACGCACTTCAGCATGCCAGTGCTGTAACCACAAATGCAAATGAACTGGCGAAAAAAGCGAAGGCACTGGTCCCCGACTTGGAAGTTGCTGTGGTTCCCAATGGAGTTGATCCGGAACGTTTCAAACCTCTGCCCCGCAACATGGCACTCGCCGAGTCGTTAAGTTTGGTAAACGGAGAGGAAGCAACCCGCGTGATCGGGTTTGCAGGCGAACTAAGAGAGAAAAAGGGACTACGTCCTCTACTTAATGCCTACGCGCAGGTCAACGGGGGACATCCAGCCATCCTGTTGATCGTCGGCGACGTCCGTGCAGGTGAGGACAGACAACACGTTGAAGAGTTTAAGCTTTCACATCCGAACGCTCAGATCCTGGTCACAGGTTTTGTGCCTCACACGGATTTGCCCGCTTATTATTCCTTGATGGATATTTTTGTCCAGCCGTCTCTACGCGATGGACTGCCCAATGCACTTCTGGAGGCAATGGCTTGCGAACAAGCCGTGATCGGTACTCCTATCGGTGGGATTCCTGACGCCGTGACCGATTGTGAAAACGGCAGGCTTGTCCGTGCGAATGATGCAACGGAACTGGCAGAGGCAATGGACAAGTTGTTGACAAATGAACCTTCACGAAAGAGTCTTGGCAGCGCCGCTCGTCAGACAATTCTGAACAGATTCACCCTGCGAGCCGAGTTAGATGGAAATCTCGCCGTGTACCGTCGTTTAGGACTTAAGACGTAACACTCTCTAATTCCGTGTTAATTTTCGAGTATCCAAAAGAGGTATACTAATCGAATTACAGGAGATACATGAATAACCCTTTTGAATCTACAGGTAGAGTTAAAGCGTCCCTCAGTACACAAAAATATATTGCGTCCGACGAAATCGCGACGATTGTTTTTCTTTCACAAAAATTGGGTAAACCGCTCCTGACAGAAGGTCCTGCGGGTGTAGGCAAAACGGAACTGGCGAAAGCCATCGCAGGTGCGACCGGGCGTGAATTAATCCGTTTGCAGTGCTACGAGGGGCTGGACGAGTCGAAGGCATTGTATGAGTGGGAATATTCCAAGCAATTGCTGTACACACAACTGCTGCGCGACAAGTTGAATGATACCCTTGGAAAAGCCGACTCATTGTCCGAAGCCGCGGATAAACTAGCAAAAGAGGAAGACGTCTTTTTCTCGAGCCGATTCCTGCTGCAAAGACCCTTATTGAAAGCCATTTTGTGTGACCAGCCCACTGTTCTACTGATCGATGAAATCGACCGTGCCGATGCAGAGTTCGAGGCATTTCTGCTCGAGGTGTTAAGTGACTTCCAGGTATCGGTGCCCGAGTTGGGAACCCTTACGGCAAAACATAGACCGTTTGTAGTGCTCACTTCTAATAACACGCGCGAGTTGTCCGAAGCGTTGAAGCGGCGGTGTTTGTATCTTTTTATCGATTACCCGACACTTCAGGAAGAACTTGCCGTTGTCCGCTTGAAAGTCCCGGACCTCAACCCTAAGCTCGCCCAACAAGCTGTGGAGTTTGTCCAGAAGCTGCGCAACACCGAGATGCGCAAGTCGCCATCCATTAGTGAGACCCTCGATTGGGCGAACGCTCTCGTTGCTCTGAATGCCAAGAGCCTCGATAAGCAAACATTGGAAGACACACTATCGGTGTTAGTCAAACATGAAGCGGATTTGCAAAAAGCCAAGAGACAGTTCATTGCGCCTCCCCCGTCAAGAGGCAAGCCGGATGAATTTGGACGATTTTCTGGAAATTAATGATTGTTAAAGGCGACCCTTGTGGTCGCCCGAAGTGGGTAAGGCCAAGCCTTGCTCGTACGGAGAATTGATTATGGAATCCCGCATTTTACAGCTAATCGCTGCGTTACGTGCGAGCGGGGTGCGCGTATCACTGGCGGAAAGCGCGGAGGCATTCTCCGCCGTGGACTTGATGGGGATCCAACATCGCGAGCATTTCCGCCTGTCGCTGCGGTCGACATTAATTAAAGACCTGCGCGACCTCCCCATTTTCGATAAACTCTTTCCACTCTTCTTCGGAAATGGCCAGCCGCCGATGATGGCAGGCAATCCGACGGATGATATGACTCCGGAAGAAGCCCAAATGCTGGCGGATGCGCTGCGCGAGTTCGCCAACAGCCTGCGCCAGAGGATGCAGCGTCTGATGAACGGCGAGCAACTATCAAAGCAGGAATTGGAGCAACTGGCGCAGATGGTGGGATTAAACCAAACGGACGACCTGCGTTATCAGGAGTGGATGGCACAGCGCATGATGCGTGCGTTAGCATTCCCTGAAGTTCGAGAGGCGCTGCGCGAGTTAATGGAACAGCTCCAGCAGATGGGTATCAGCAAGGAACGCGTCGAACAAATGCGGGAGATGATCCAGCAGAACATGCAGGGACTGGAACAGCAGATCCGGCAGTTTGCGGGAGAACGAATTGCCGAGAACTTAAGCGAGCAGCCTCCAGGCGAAAGCACGGAAAATTTGATGAACCGCCCCTTCCATGCACTGGAGGACGATGAGAAGAAGATTCTCCAGCGCGAGGTAAAACGACTCGCCGCGGCGCTGCGTACACGAATCGCGCTACGCCAAAAGCGCGCCAAGAGCGGACAGCTCGATCCGAAATCCACGATACGATCCAACCTCAAATATCACGGTGTTCCGATGGAACTTAAGTATCGCGACCGCACCCGCAAGCCAAAGATCGTGGTAATTTGCGACGTGAGCACGTCCATGCGCTTTTGTTCAGAGCTGATGTTGAGCTTCCTGTTTGCCTTGCAGGGACAA
>JAICRQ010000581.1 GCA_025966435.1 Anaerolineales bacterium
CGCGTTTCCGATACCATTCTTTAAAGGTCTGAGCTGCGAAGGGTGGGAACTGCCGCTTGGGTGCTATGCCTGCGATCCACTTGACCAGATCTCGGATCAACGGCATCTGGGTGAATACGTTTGCCAGCCCCGGGGCGATCGCAGCCAGCCGTGCCCACCAGTGGATCAAGCCAAAGGTATAGGCTGCACGCGGTCTCAGTCTGCCTTCGTAGTAGTGGGCAGAAAATTCCGCCTTGTACGTCGCCATATCCACATCCACCGGGCATTCTCCCTTGCAGCCTTTACAAGCCAGGCATAGGTCAAGCGCCTCTTTGACGGCTTCGTCCTTCCAGCCCTGTTTCCCAATGACCCCTCCATTGAGCATTTCGAACAACAGGCGGGCGCGCCCGCGGGTGGAATGTTTCTCCTCCAAGGTGACCATATAACTGGGGCACATCGTTCCGCCATCTGTGCGGCGGCATTTGCCCACCCCAACGCATCGCAAGGCAGCGCGAGCGAAGCTGCCTTTATCTTCAGGAAACCGGAAGATCGTTTTAGGATCCCAGGGACGGTAATCTGCCCCAAGCCGCAGATTCTGATCGGGCAGGTAAGGGTCGACGATTTTGCCCGGGTTCATCTTGCCCTGCGGGTCCCAGATCGCTTTGAACTCACCGAACGCCTGCATCAGCTCCTCGCCGAACATCTTTGGCAGCAGGGAAGCGCGCGCCTGCCCGTCGCCATGCTCTCCTGAAAAGGAGCCATCATAGGAGACCACCAGGTCCGCCGCTTCATCGAGAAAGACGCGAAACTTGCGAATACCTTCGGCTGTTTGCAGGTCGAAGTCAATGCGGGTATGGACACAGCCCTGCCCGAAGTGACCGTAGAGGGAGCATCCATATTCGTATTCGTCCAGCAATTTGCGGAAATCGCGCAAGTAATCCCCCAGCCTCTCGGGAGGAACCGCTGCATCCTCCCAGCCTTCCCAGGTGAGAGGCTCGCCAGGGACATGCGCGGTCGCGCCCAAGCCCGATTCACGAACCGTCCAAATACGCTCTTCCTGAGCAACATCATCAAACAGCTTCATGCTCGGCGGGTGATCTTTTCGCTTTAGCTCCTCCATCACACGCTGTGCATGGGCACGGACTGACGCGCGGTCGTCCCCGCCAAACTCCACTAACAGCCAGCCGCCGCCTTCCGGTAGGAGCTGGACATCTTCCGCGTACAGCTTGATTCGCTTCATATAATCGACCAGCCGATCATCGATGCCCTCCAGGCCGATCGGTCCATATTCCATGATTTCAGGAACATGGTCACCGGCTGTGTACACATCCGGGTAACCGAGCACCAGCAGGGCGCGCTCGGGCCGGCTGTCTACGAGGCGGAGGGAAGCTTCCAGAACAGTGACACAGGTTCCTTCACTGCCCACCAGCGCGCGTGCCAGGTGAAAACCGTTTTCGGGGAGCAATTGATTCAGAGCGTATCCAGAGACCAGCCGGGGGAGCTCGGGAAAGCGCCGGCGGATGAGATCCGCGTAACGGTCGCGCAGCGCTTTCAAACTCTGGTAAATCTCACCCCTGCGTCCTCCCTGAGCAATGATCTGTTCCAGTTCAGCATCGCTCGTCTGACCAACGCGCAACCGCAAGCCATCATACGTAATGATCTCAAGTTCTTCGACATTGTCTGCCGTCCGTCCCGCCATCACGGAGTGGACGCCGCACGAGTTATTCCCGATCATGCCTCCCAGGGTGCAGTGGGTATGGGTTGCCGGGTCGGGGCCAAACGTGAGTTTGTGTTCTTTGGCGGTCGAGCGCAATGTATCCAGGACTACGCCCGGCTGCACGCGCGCTAATCTCTTGCGCGGATCGATTTCGAGAATCTGGTTCAGGTACTTGGTGAAATCCAGCACGACGGCCGTATTACAGCACTGCCCAGCCAGGCTCGTCCCGCCTCCACGCGCCAAGACCGGCGCGCCATAGTTACGACACAGTTCTATTGTTGTAATCACATCGTCTACGCTTTTGGGAACGACCACCCCGATGGGTACTTGCCGGTAATTGGAGGCATCTGTTGCATACAGGGAGCGGCTGCCTGAATCAAAACGAACTTCACCTTCAAGTGTGCGGCGCAGCTCGGATGCCAGCGAGGGCGCATCTAAAGATATTCCCTGCCGCCAGCTTGAACTATTTTGTACACGATCCTGATCGATCCTGACTGTCATCCTATTCTCGCTTTCAGGGTTCCTGGTAGCTCTTCGCCCGCAGCTCCAAACTGAACTCTCGAGGGTCTTCCGTGAAGAAAAGCCCGGCTTTTCTCTGCGAGTCTGCCGGAACGTAATCGATCGTGACCTCGCTGGTTTCCAAAATCTCACTGCCGTCTTTGAGCGTGCCTTCTACAGCCAAGCCCGCAACCACCAA
>JAICRQ010000268.1 GCA_025966435.1 Anaerolineales bacterium
GGACGAATGCTTGTGCTCTTCACATCTTATGCTGCTTTGAAGAAGACAGCGCAGAATATTACAGGTCCACTGGCACGCGAAGATATCTACGTCTATGAACAGGGAGACGGCGCTTCCCCGAATGCGCTGCTGGAGTCCTTCAAAGCCACCGACCGCGCCGTGCTCCTTGGCACACGTTCCTTCTGGGAGGGCGTGGATGTACCGGGCGAATCGCTGTCCGTTGTGGTGTTGACGAAGCTTCCCTTCGATGTCCCCACGGATCCGCTCATCGCAGCACGCTCTGAAATTTACGAAGATTCGTTTCAGCAATATTACCTGCCGGAAGCTATTCTAAAATTCCGCCAGGGATTCGGGCGCCTGATTCGTACCGCCTCCGATCGAGGTGTGGTTGCCATTCTTGACCGCCGCGTGCTGACCAAACAATACGGGCGGCTGTTCCTCAGCTCTCTACCACGCTGCACCGCCCGCCAGGGACCCGCCGCCAGCCTTGCAGGGCAGGCAGCGAAATGGCTGGGGACGTAATGGACGTAATATAGCACCGTCTAACCAGACTTTGAAAGTATTAAGTTAATGTAAAATACCGGGCATGCTGAATGCCCGAATCCCCCGAAAGATTCACAACCTACCTAATGGGCGCGCCCTGTTCAGTCTGACAGTCCTCAGTGCATGTCTCTACGCCGCCATCGAATGGCTGTTCTTCATGACCAGGCCATCCCCTCTGTCCATCTTAGCATTACTAGACTCAGTCAAGATTCTGTTTGTCACTGCTGGGACGATTACCGTGATTTCCATCGCACTCCTGGCCATCCTATCCCTTCCGGCTATAGTTGTCAGCAATTCAACTTGGCGATCGCAGCTGCTCATATTCGGAGCCATTGTCCCGGCATTACTCCTCTCTATCACCGCGCTGATTATGCTTGACAACCTCATGTACGCAGAATTCGGATTTGGCATTATTTCATCGAAAGGACTTCTGCGAGGAATCTACGCGCTCAGTTTTCTGATTTTCTTCTGGCTGGTACTCCTCGCAACAAAGCGGGCGGTTTGGGCGCGCCGTAAGTTCGCTTTCTACCTGGCGCTCACCCTACTGGGCATTTCGATGACAGCCATCCTCGCGACTAAGCTTGCCAGCTACCCCAATATTATTATTCTTGGCAGTGATGGACTGAGCGCACGATATCTGACTGTATATGATTCAAAACACAAGACCACACCTTTTCTAGCTGAATTAGCAGGGCGGTCACTGATTGCTGAAAATGCTTTTCCCAATGCTGGTAGTACAACAGGTTCTACGACAACTGTGCTTACCGGAAAAGAGACCATAGAAACCAATGTGTATCGTTATTCAGATACTCTCTCTGGAAGGAACTCTTTGGAGCATTTACCCGGCATCTTAAGACAACACGGTTATAAGACGGTAGAAATTGGCACCCCAGACTACGTTGATGCTCGAAAAATCAATCTACTCGAAGGATTCGATGTTGTTAATAACCAGATCATGATTGAACCGGCTTCAAATGGATTCAGTGCCTTTTTAAGCAACGCACTCTCCACACCTTTTATACAAACAATCGCAGAAAGAGCCAGAGAACGACTTCTTCATATTTTTTTTATCAAGGACATGCAGTTTCCGCCTGCAAGGGCCGAGACTCCTGAAGCTCTCACATCCGACGAGCAACGCGTGGAACAAATTATCGATCTGCTCACCCACGCTGATGAGCCACTCTTCATCTTTGCCCACCTGATGGATACACACGGTCCACATTTCTCCTTCCAGAAACAGGTTTTCTCAAGTGGGGTGAGTGCTGGTAAGGAATGGGATGAACGTCGCTACCAAGATGCACTCCTTAGTTTTGACAGTTATGTGAAAAGGATACACCAACATCTTGCCAAAACCGGACAACTGGATCACACGATCCTTGTGGTTTACACAGATCACGGATTTAGATATACCATCCACGAGCGGATTCCTATTCTCATTCACTTCCCTAAAAGTGCAAACTCTGGCACGCGCAAAAATAATGTTCAGAATATAGATATTCCGGCCACATTGCTGAACTATCTTGGCATTCCTCGCCCGAAATGGATGACCGGCACATCTCTGTTGAACGGCGAGCCAGACGCAGATCGGGAGATTATGAGCACGACCTCAGGCTCGCCGAAAATGATCGCACCCCCTTTTTATCAAATTCAAAGTATCCAGGTGATCGTCTGCCAAAAGTGGTACGTGTTGAACATTCGAGAAGATACCTGGCGCACTGGAACGATCAACGAGCACACTGCCAAGTGCGCCGAAGACATCCTGCCATCTGAAGAAGAAGTTCATCGGAAAATATTGGAATATCTTGAGAAGCACAACTATGACATTAGTTCACTTAAGAGGTAATACACTATACCTAACTCCTACTTCATACTCTTTGAAATCATTATCTACATTCAATTAGCGCTCTGCCTGCGTCATGCTTGGAAGCAGGGTCTAGCAAACCTGCTCAGGCTGCTGGCAGGTATCCTTTTCGGGGTCACGCTCGAGCTTGCCACCATCCGCCAATTGGACGCGTACGAATATGGTCAATTCCTGATCATGGTCCTGGATGTACCTTTGTGCATTGGCGTGGCATGGAGCTGCATCCTTTACAGTGTGATGGAGTTTTCGGACGCGAGCAGCCTTCCCTACTGGACGCGCCCGATCTTAGACGGATTACTGGCGCTAAATATCGACCTTGCCCTCGACGCGATCGCGATCCGCCTCGGGTTCTGGGATTGGGGTCAGGGCCTGGACTTCCAGTATTTTGGCGTCCCTTACGCAAATTTCTGGGCATGGTTCTGGGTAGTTTCATCATTCTCGTTCGGGTATCGTCTCTTCGCTCGCCGTACAGACTGGATGAAAATCTGGCTCGCTGCTCTCTCGGCTTTGATCATCGGACTGGCAGGTGTCCTGGGGACAAATGCGTTCATCGTCTTTGTCATCCCGAGCTCACTACGCACACCCACAGTGGTATTCACCTTGATCGTGGCATGTATGATCGTTTTTGCCTTGCGTCCGCGCTTTTACCAGACAACAGTTCCTTCGTTAGTTTTCTGGGTGCCCATGCTCACTCACATCTACACATTATTTGCCGGGTTGGTTTCTGGCGTTATCCTTGCGCCGCCATTTTTGTTGTATATGAGCCTGGCAATGATCGGGGTCGCAATGTATCTTCATCGTCCAACGCTTGAACACATTCCTTTTCCGTCAGGAAGTAAAATCCAATAGAGGTAAATATGGATCAAGAGTCGAGAGTTATCTCTTAAGCAAATACTCTCCCTGAAGTAGAAGTTGACCAATATTGTTCAAAATGGCGGGCATTTGCCCGCTTTTTGTTTTCTTAGGAGATTGACAGGAAAGGGAAAGTCCATATAATAAATGTAACCATTGTTACATTTGGAGAAAAAGTATGGATCGCTCTCGTTTGACCGGAATGCCTGCCTTCACCACCCTTTGGTTTGGTCAAGTCATCTCATTGATTGGGACAGCTTTATTTTCTTTTGCGATCGGGATCTGGCTGTATCAGCAAACTGAGCTTGCAACGACATTTACGGCCATGATCTTCTTTTCGAACATACCAAGAATCGTGCTCAGCCCCTTTGCGGGCGTATTGGTAGACCGCTGGAATCGGAAACTGACAATGATGGTCAGCGATCTGGCGAGCGGCATGACAACCCTCATTATTCTTTTCCTGATGTGGAGCGGAACGCTGGAAATCTGGCATTTATATGTCTTACTGGCTTTGTCGAGCGCGTTTGAATCATTTCAATTTCCAGCCTTTTCGTCATCCATTACTTTGTTGGTCGAGAAGAAACACTTCGCACGGACCAGCGCGATGATGTCGCTGGCGGAGGAGGGCTCGCGGGTGCTGGCGCCATTACTGGCGGCGGCATTAATCGCCGTGATTAAGTTAGAAGGGATCATCCTGATCGATGTAATCTCCTTTATCGTGGCAATTGTGACACTACTGCTTGTGCCAATACCGCAACCGCCCGAGACGGAAACCGGAAAGAGAGCCAGGAACGGGATCCTGAAGGACTCCGTGTATGGCTTTCGTTATTTTCTAGCCAACCCGAGCTTGCTGGGTCTGCAAATCAACTTCCTCATGGTCAATTTACTGGCAATGGCTGTGGCGTTGCGCACACCCATGATTCTGGCAAGGACAGGAAACAATGAAACCATCCTTGGGACAGTCGCATCGATTACCGCGATCGGTGGTGTTGCCGGCGGCCTAATGATGAGTATCTGGGGCGGGCCCAAACGAAAAATACTCGGAGTATTGGGTGGCTTAATTCTCGTCAACTTGGGACGCGCCGGGATGGGACTGGGACACGAAGTCGTTGCATGGTCCATTTCAGGATTCTTCGCTGTATTTTTTATCGCGGTGTGCAATGCATCCAACCAGGCGATATGGCAGGCGAAGACGCCTGTAGATGTACAGGGACGCGTCTTTGCGGCGCGACGATTTACGGGCCAGCTTTCGATTCCTTTAGGAGCTTTGATCGCAGGACCCCTGAGCGATCGGGTGTTCGAACCCGCTATGGCTGTGAATGGGAGCCTCACCCCCACTTTCGGAGGACTGGTTGGCACCGGTCCCGGCGCTGGCATGTCGCTCCTAATCCTGCTCGCCGCAATCATTGGTATGATTGTCCCAGCAATAAGCTATGCCATACCCACCTTTAGAAATGTGGAAGACATTATTCCTGACAATGATGTTGTTTCGTCTCGTGCCTCAAAATCTACAGACATTGTTTGCGTTAAATCAAGAGAGTCGGTACCGAGACCATCCATAAAATGACCAACTGGCTCCTCTTGCACTACAAGCTGCCCAGCAAACCTTCCGCCCTGCGCGTGTACATCTGGCGGAAACTAAAACGCCTCGGCGCTATCCTTCTTCATGAAGCAGTCTGGGTACTGCCCGACCAGCCGCGCACCGCCGAACAGGTCCAGTGGCTGACCGCGGAGATTCAGGAAATGGGAGGTGAGGCGTATTCCTGGCGAGCAAACATCATTTTGGGCGAAGACAACGAATCCATATCACAGCGATTCAATGAGCAAGTAGATAAGGTCTATTCTGATTTGTTGAAAAAACTTGAAAAGCCGAGGGCCGATTTGCAGGAAATCTCGAAGCAGTATCAACAAGTGACAGCGCAGGATTTCTTCCATTCAAAACTTGGATTACGCGTGCGCGAAAAATTGACCTCGAAACGCGGAGGTAAATCATGAAATGGGTTACCTGGGAAAACATCGGTGTGGATCGGATGGCTTCTGCCTGGCTCATCCGTCGTTGGATTGACTCGGATGCCGAATTTGTTTTTATTCCCGTAGGTGAGAAGCCAAA
>JAICRQ010000163.1 GCA_025966435.1 Anaerolineales bacterium
GTTCACAGCACCGGCGTGATCGACTATGATGATATTCCGTCGTATCTGGCGATGTGCGATATCTTTGTGACTAGCTCGGTCGCCGAGACCTTCGGCATGTCCACAGTGGAAGCGATGAGCGTGGGATTGCCGATCATGGGCATCCACGGGATCGGCACAAGCGACCTTGTGGAAGATGGCAAAACGGGCTTCCTTTCCACCGAGGACCTGGCTGCCTTCACTGCCAAGCTGACCTATCTTTGTCTGCATCCAGGGTTGAGAAAAGAAATGGGGTTGGCTGCCTGTAAAGCTTCGGAACCATACGATATCGAACGTACAACGAATATCCTGCTGGGTCACTATACGCGTCTGACCCAGAACACAAGACCACTCAAGAGAAGTCTCGACGAGCGGCTGATGTCTGTGCTGGAAGAGTTCATGAAATGACGAAGCACAACCAGCGCGTCGGCAAGTGGGGCGAAGAGGCAGTCGCAACATATCTGGCGGGGCGCGGCTACGAGATCATCGCACGCAATGCGCGGACTCCCTACGGCGAAATTGATATTATTACGAAACAAGGTGACGTTACGATTTTCGTAGAAGTAAAAACACTGAGATCTAGTAAAAATTTCTTTCCTGAGCAGAACGTCACAGCACGAAAACAGGCGCATATGCTCGCCTGTGCCGAACATTTCGCGATGGAACATGCGATTGATCAATGGCAGATCGATGTGATTGCTGTGGAGGGAAAAGCGGGAGTGCAACCAAAAATTACACACTTCGAGAATGCAATTTGAAGTAAGATAAATAGCGTTTGCACCATCAGTGCAGTAAACATAAAGAATAAATTTGGTTTTCTAGGGTTCTACATTAAGTATGACCTAGAGAAAACACGCAGAAAACTGCGCACACGGAGGGATAAAAGCCCGGGAGATTCAATCTCTTGGGTTTTTTATTTCTCTATCTTCAAGGAGAAAACAATGTCTTGGTTCTATCTTTTCATCGCAGGTTTGTTCGAAATTGTTTGGGCAATCGGCTTGAAATACACACAGGGATTCACACGCCCTCTGCCAACTGCTGTTACCGTAGCAGGGATGATCGTAAGTTTTTACTTCCTATCTCTGGCGACAAAGATCCTGCCCATTGGAACCGCGTATGCGGTCTGGACAGGAATAGGGGCTGTCGGAGCCATCATTCTGGGCGTCATTCTCTTCAAAGAACCTATCGACCTGGGGCGGGTAATCTTCATGTTATTCATTGTCGTCGGCATTATCGGTCTTAGAGCAGTGTCACCCCATTAAAATTCTCTGCTCGCGATGTAAATAGACAACATGGGCTCGATCGTAGAGGAACTTATGGCGCTGACAAGACTTCTTTTTCTACCCCGTCAAGCTCTTCCACGAATTCGCGACCAAAATAGTATTCTAATTCGTTCCGAATGGATTGATATGCGGAACAGCCCGAACCCGAACAGATGAGGGAATCGTCATCTAATTCCGGGGCAAGAGATAAAATTCCTTCGCCGAAGCTGAGTGGAAACAGGATACATACGAGGGGCTTGATCTCATGATAATCCATCTGCTTACTGAGGGCATACCTGTGTAAACCGCAACCTCGCTGGTCTTTACTGATAAACACACAGCGAGGACCTTGGGGATTGATCCTGGTATATTGATTTCCGTCGTATTCCTCATAATATTCATATTCCGCTTCGAACCACTCGCCCTCTGGCGGCCGAACGAACGGCAGAATCTCTTCCCGGCGTTGTTGTATCTTTTCCACGTTTTGAATATCAACGTCTGCTCCAAACGAGCAGCACCAATCATGACAGAAATTACATTCCAGGCAGCGAGCAAAGTACGTCTTCAAAAAGATATCACGATGCACAAAAGAAATCACCATGTTACCGGACGCGTATTCCCTGGTCAGCGGGATGATGCTTGTATCCTGTGGGAGAACTCGAGAGCGGATTGCGCTCTGCACTGCATTCGCTTTGATGGCAAGTCGCTCTGCAACCGATCCATCGAAATCTGAGGAGACTTTACGAAGTGCGTACCGGTACTGATGGAGCGCGCCAAACCAATCCTCTTCGAGAACTGACAGATCTCCGAGTTTCTCATGTGAAAGCACCAGCCAGCGATCATTCTTGCCATTTAAGGCGATTTGCGCGCTGTGCATCAGCGCACCTCTTGCGTCCTCCCACCTCCCCAACTTTACGAGTATCTCACCATAAAACAGGTACCGGGAATATCGCTCGGCGTCGTCTTTCGCTTCCCTGAGCAGGTCCAGCACCAACTGTTCCGCCTCGGTATAATGTCCCTGTGAAAACTTAAGTAGAGCCTTCACTGATTTGGATGCAATTTCATTTGGAAGAGCCGCTTTTCCATTCATATAACCTGTGACCCATAGGCATGTGTGTATAATTCATTAGGAACCCGTTTCCCATAAAACGGGTTCTTCCTATATGCAGCCGAAAAACAAGTTTCCTCTTATCCTTATTGTCGGACCCACCGCCGTGGGCAAGACTGAGCTTGCCATTCAACTTGTAGAACGAATCAGTGGCGAAATTGTCTCAGCAGATTCGCGCCTCTTTTATCGCGGCATGGACATTGGCACAGCCAAACCCACGCGCGAGGAGCAGGCGCGCGCCCCACACCACTTAATCGATATTGCCGATCCTGATGAAATCTTAAGCCTGGCAGTCTTCCAACACAAAGCGCGTGAAGTGATCACTGATATCCATACACGCAATAAAATTCCGTTTTTAGTTGGAGGAACCGGACAATACATTCGCGCAGTGACGGAGGGATGGAGTCCACCTGAAGTTGAGCCTGATGAGAGACTAAGGGGTGAATTGGAAAGGATAAAGGAAGAAAGAGGAGCTCACTGGCTATACGAAAAAGTTGGAGACCTTGATCCAGCGGCGGCGGAGAAAATTGACCCGCGTAATTATCGCCGGACCATCCGCGCTTTAGAGGTCATTCTGACCACGGGGAAGAAATTCTCGGAACAGCGCGGGCAAAGCGAATCTCCTTATCATTTGATCACAATTGGTTTGACGCGTCCGCGCCCGGAATTATATGAACGCGTCGATCAGCGGATTGAATTGATGTTCGCAAATGGATTCCTGGAGGAAGTGAGACAGTTACTGGCAATGGGATATTCCCCCTCCCTGCCAACGATGTCCGCGATTGGGTATCGAGAGTGCGTGCGGGTTATTCACGGTGAATTAAGTGAGGAACAAGCAAAGGCAGAGATCCGACGCGCGACTCGGGTGTTTGTGCGCAGGCAGGCTAACTGGTTCAAGGAGTCCGATCCGAATATTAAGTGGTTCCGAGTTGAGGAGGGGGTTGTGGACGACATTGAATCTTACATTCGCAGTACGCTGAATGTCGTGAAATAAATAACAACCATCGGTTGGTTGACTTTTGATTCTTCCTTGTATATACTGAGGACAACCATCAAACAGGAGGCATCATGACTGACCGTCCATGGCTGGCTCATTATGACCAGGGGGTGCCACACACCGTTGAAATTCCTGAAGCGCCATTATTTCATTTTTTAGAAGAAGCGGCGCGAAAATATCCCGACCGCGCCTGCACGATCTTCAAGGGCGCGGTCATTTCATATAAAGAAATGAATGCGCTGACGGATCGCATGGCAGCCGCGCTGGTTGAGATGGGTGTGAAGAAGGGTGACAGGGTGGGAATCTTCATGCCAAACACACCTCAATTCGTGATCGCGTTCTTCGGTATTCTCAAAGCGGGTGGCGTGGTAGTAGCAGTCAACCCCACCTACCCACCCGATGAAGTACTGACTCCTGTCAATGATTCGAATATCGAAATCATGTTTACGTTGACCAAATTCTATGGTGTCTTGAAGGCGGTGCGTGAACGATCCAAGCTCAAGAAGATTATTGTCTCCAACATTAAAGAGACACTGCCTTCGATGCTCCGTGTCCTCTTTACTCTGGTGAAAGAGAAGAAGGAGGGACATCGTCTCGACACGCTGGCGAATGGAGACGTCTGGATGAAAGACCTGCTCAAGAAACATGAGAATTCACCGAAGCCAAACGTCCAGGTCACGCCAGATGATATTGCTCTGTTCCAATACTCTGGCGGCACAACAGGCATCCCTAAAGGCGCCGTTGCCTTGCACCGGAACGTGGTCGCAAACACGATGCAGATGCGAGCCTGGTTTGTTAACTGCATAGAGGGACAGGAGATTTTCCTAATGGGGATTCCGCTTTTCCATGTGTATGGAATGGTGGCAGGGATGAGTCTCGCGATGACATTAGGCGCAAGCATGGTTATGGTACCGAACGCGCGTGACCTGAAAGATGTGCTCGAGAATATCAGCAAGCACAAGGCGACGATTTTCCCCGGCGTACCGCTGCTTTACAATGCGATTAATAACCATCCCGATGTAAAAGCCGAAAAATACAATCTCTCTTCGATCAAAGCCTGCATCTCCGGGTCCGCGCCGTTGATGCGTGAGACAAAGGAGCAATTCGAGAAATTGACAGGCGGTAGGGTATTCGAAGGCTATGGTCTTTCTGAAGCACCCACGGCGACGCATTGCAACCCTTTGCTGGGCGTGAACAAGACCGGCTCCATTGGCATGCCATTGCCAAACGTGGAAGTCAAGATCATCAGCCTGGATGATGGAGAAACCGAGATGCTGCAGGGTGAAATTGGCGAGATCGTCATCCACGGACCCCAGGTGATGAAGGGCTATCACAATATGCCTACGGAGACGACCAACACGCTGCGCCAGATGAAAGACGGCAAGACCTGGCTCTTCACAGGAGATATTGGGCGCATGGATGAGGATGGCTACTTCTACATCGTGGATCGCAAGAAGGAGCTTATCAAGCCGGGCGGTTTCCAGGTGTGGCCGCGGGAGGTGGAGGAAGCGATTTCCTCACACCCGAAAGTACTGGAAGTAGGCGTCGGCGGCATCCCAGACCCGAACCGCGGCGAGGCGGTCAAAGCATGGGTGGTCGTCAAACCGGGCGAAAACATCACAGTGGAAGAGCTGAGGGCATATTGCAAAGAGCATCTTGCGCCCTATAAAGTCCCCTCGCATATCGAGTTCCGGAACGAACTGCCCAAGACAACAGTTGGAAAGATCTTAAGGCGTGAGCTGGTGAGGCAGCACAAGGAATCAGTTAATTGAGGCAAACAAGTACACAGGTAGACATAAAAAGAGCCTTCCGAAATCGGAAGGCTCTTCGTTATTTATCTATTTACTTATCTACGTGTTACACCCTACGCACCCATCCCAATGACCTGGGGTGTGCCGCTCTTCTTGACAACAGGAGGCGGGAAGATCGCTTCGAATTCCTCACGTGTAAGGGTTTCCACTTCCAGCAGTTTCTGTGCCACAGCGTCCAGGCGGTCGCGATATTTGGTAAGAAGTTTCTTGGTGAGCTTGTACGAGTCGTCTACCAGCCGGCGGACTTCCGAATCGATCTTTTCGGCAACGGCTTCTGAGTAATCGCGCTGCTCGGAGATCTCGCGTCCGAGGAAGATCAATTCTTCTTTTTGACCGTAGGTCATCAAGCCCATTTCGTTGGACATGCCCATACGGGTGACCATCATACGCGCTACCTGCGTGACACGCTCGATGTCGTTCGAGGCACCGGAGGTAATATCATCGAAAACGAGTTCTTCGGCGACGCGTCCGCCAAGTAGACCCGCCAGGGATGCGATCATCTTCTTGCGAGAGGTCAGGATGCGGTCATCTTCCGGTCGATACCAGGTGAGCCCGCCTGCCTGACCGCGCCCGACGATGGTAATCTTCTGGACGGGATCCGCTTCGGGGATGGCGTTCATCACGACCGCGTGACCCGCTTCGTGGTACGCAATAATGCGCTTCTCTTCGTCAGAGATCAGACGGGACTTACGCTCCGGTCCCATCACCACGCGCTCGATTGCTTCTTCCATGTCCTGCTGCCCGATGGATTTCTTGTTGCGGCGGGCTGCCAGAATCGCAGCTTCATTGACCAGATTCTCGAGGTCGGCACCTACAAAGCCGGGTGTACCACGTGCCAAAGAAGCGAGGTCCACTGTTGGATCTAGTGGTTTGCCTTTGACATGAACTTTCAGGATCGCTTCACGACCCTTCATATCTGGGCGGTCCAGCGTGACGCGGCGGTCGAAACGACCGGGGCGCAGGAGCGCGGGATCGAGAATATCCGGGCGGTTGGTGGCGGCGATGATAATGATGTTGGTATCGGTATCGAAACCATCCATCTCAACCAGCATCTGGTTCAGGGTCTGTTCGCGCTCATCGTGAGAACCACCCAGTCCGGCACCACGTTGGCGACCGACCGCATCGATTTCGTCCACAAAAACAATACAGGGGGAATGCCGCTTGGCTTGATCGAACAGGTCGCGCACGCGACTGGCGCCCACACCGACGAACATTTCCACGAACTCAGAACCGGAAATAGAGAAGAACGGAACCCCGGCCTCGCCAGAGACTGCCTTCGCTAAAAGGGTCTTACCGGTACCGGGAGGACCCACGAGCAACACGCCTTTCGGGATGCGCGCCCCCAGCTGGATGAACTTCTGCGGCTCCTTCAGGAACTCGACGACCTCTGCCAATTCCTGCTTGGATTCCTCTACACCGGCAACATCCTGGAAAGTGACCGTGGGGTGCTCGCCGCTGAACATGCGGGCGCGCGATTTTCCGAAGGACATGGCGGCATTGTTGCTGCCCTGCGCCTGCCGGAAAATGAACCACAACACGCCAGCCATAAAGAGCACTGGCAGAATGTAGAGTGCCCCACTGACGATCCCTGCCCACTGAGAGGGCGGTTTGACCTCAATTGACACATTTTCGGGAGAGAGCTGGTCGGCTGTCACACCCAGTGCCTGTAGCTGCTCTACTAAAGTTGCGTCCGTTTCTTTAAACGCTTCTACACCATCCACATCACCATCCGTGTAGATAACACGTAAAGTATCGGTATCTTCGATCACGACACGGGCGACCTTGCCCGCCTTTATATCTCTTGCCACCTCATTAATTGTCAGCGACTCTTGCGAGCCAGACTCACGCTGAATAGCCATGACGACCATAGCCACAGCCGCGATGATCAACAATAAGGTTACAACAAACGACTGGTTTCTAGGATTCACTGTGCCTCCAAATGATAATTCCAGTAAAGATTATACCAATATGAGCAGTGCAGGAACAGTCCATTCGAAAATCTTATATATTTCTCTAATAATGTCACCCGCAGAATTCCCACCTTGGGAGAGCTCCACAGCGACGCCTTTTACAGATTTGGATGCAGAATCGAACCCCGCTCTTACGCAAGAACCAACTCCACAGGGCAGTGGTCCGAGCCAAAGACCTCCTCATGGATAATCACATCCCGTACCCGAGGAAGCAGAGCTTGCGAGACCAGGAAATAGTCGAGGCGCCAGCCGACGCCGCGTTCCCGCGCGCCCGGGCGATACGTCCACCACGTGTATTGGA
>JAICRQ010000453.1 GCA_025966435.1 Anaerolineales bacterium
ATACTATTGCGCAGGCCGCAGTACAGCCTGAGGCCTTTCACGCGGCGTGGGAAATAATGTATCCAGGTTGGGAATCGGGGTCCAGGTATTACCATTCCCCAGCTCATCATACGGAATATAGTAAAACTCAATTTCCGCTTCCCCAAAGTGCTGGAACACAAAAAAGATATGAGTCTTATCCGGGCTCCAGCGCGCATCGCGATAGCAGCATTCGCCATTAATGGGGTTGATTTTCTGTCCCTCACGGGTCTGGCTGTCATACACATACAAATTACCAAAGCCCTCATTACGGATCGAGTCGTTCAACAGGAATAAATGGTCGCCATCCCAATCGTAGCTGGTGATGCGCTTGGTGCTTTCCCCTTCGAAGTTAATATTCGTCCCCGGAATCTTTGCCACGCGTACCGGTCCCACTGTGTCGCAGTTGGGGATATCTATATTTAATAAAAAGACTTGATCGGAACTGACAAGCTCTGTATCCACCACATGAGCCGCAATTTGTGTCCCGCTTTCTGACCAGAGCACTTCTCGAAACGCATATTGATTGTAGAAACAGTTTTCTCGAAGTGTCAGCAGGCTGAATCTGCTATCGATATTCTGTAAGATTTCATGGTCAAACGGGAGGATATTGAGTGTGCGCTCGATACTGATCGCCATCAGCTTGCCATCCGGTGATACTTCAAAGTCTTCCAATACTTCGTTGGTGATGAAACACATCAGTTCCTGCGGCTGGCGGGCTTCCACGTCCATCCAGTAAATACAGTTCCTTGAAATATACGCCAATCGCCCATCGGGCAGCCACTGCAACTGGGATTTCGCAGAATTATCCGTACGAACCTGCATCAGGTTATTCCCATCTACATCCATAAGATATAGCTGATTTCCGGCAAGAAACGCAATTTTGTCTGCGCCGCCAGGGATCCCCGGAACCTCCACTACAGGTGTCTCAGCTGTTACGGTCACAGCTGTGGTCTGCGTAACTTCAGGAGTCGAAGTCTGTGAAGGTGCTGGTGTCGCAGATGCAGGAACGATAGTTACAACAGTTGTAGATGTGGGCAGAGGGGGGGAGAGAAAGGGCAATTGTCCGCGAAATGCATACGCGCCTCCTGCAAGGGCAAGCAGCAGCAGCCCTGCCACGATCCAGCCTGCGCGGCCGGAAGCGGAGGAGGGAGCGCTTTGCCTGTCTACCAGCGCCGGGATTTTTTGGAGTGTTGGCTCGCCTTCATACGCGACCTTGTTCAGCTCATGCGCGAGCTCGAGTGCCGTATTAAACCGATTCTCTCGGTTCTTCGCCATGGCTCGCTTGATGATCACATCCACTTCCCCGGGGAGATCCGGGCGCAGTTTCAGCACGTTCGGGACAGGATCGTTTACATGCTGGAGAGCCAGTCCGATGACCGTTTCCTTCCCAAAGGGACGATCGCCGGTCAACATCTCGTAGAGCATCGCACCCAATCCATAGATATCTGCGCGATGATCCACATCCTCCCCTAACGCCTGCTCGGGGCTGATATAAGCGGGCGTGCCGATGACTTCCTGGTTTGTAGAAGAAATGATCGATTCGGTAAATTTTGCGACGCCAAAATCGGACAGATACGGGTTATTGCTCGTGTCAAACAATACATTGTCAGGCTTGATGTCGCGATGGATGATTCCCTGGGAATGAGCATGGTCGAGCGCAGACGCCAGACGTTCGATCACCACGGCTGCATCACGCAGCGAGAATCTCCGCTTCTGGATCAACTCTGTAAGCGACCCCCCGGACATGTAGCGCATCACGAAGAACGGCTGATGGTTGTCTTCGCCCCCCACGTCGTACACCGGGACGATCGCAGGATGCTCCAGCTTGGCGATCAGTTTGATCTCACGTTTGAAGCGCGCCCGGGTCACCAGATTATCGAGCATCTGGCGCGGCAGCATTTTGATCGCTACTTCGCGGTTGGAAACCGGATCAAAGGCGCGGTACACCGTCGCCATCCCGCTACGGCCCAGCTCTGCTTTGATCTTGTATCTGCCGACTTTATCGGGCGACATGTGTCAAGTATATCAAAATCCCCCGTCAAAAGAATATTGTAGAAAGCGCGCAACCTACGGGTCTTGGATTTCGGCAGCGCGTAGGGTGTTATTCATCAGCATCGCGATGGTCATCGGACCCACGCCACCGGGGACGGGGGTAATGAAGCTGGCTACTTCCTTTGCTTCCTCGAAGTGAACATCCCCCACCAGGCGCTGCCCGCTCTTCTTGGTCGCGTCCGGAACGGCGTTAATCCCCACGTCGATAACCGCCGCGCCGGGCTTTATCCAATCCCCGCGTACCATCTGGGTTTTGCCGATCGCGGCGATGAGAATATCTGCCTGGCGCACGACACCCGGCAAATCTTTCGTGCGTGAGTGACAGACCGTCACCGTGGCATTTTTACCGATCAGCAACAGCGCCGCGGGCATACCAACGATATTAGAACGCCCCAGCACAACCGCGTTTGCGCCTTCAATCTTCACACCGGATGTTTCGAGCAGGTAAATACACCCATACGGGGTGCAGGGCACAAAGAGCGGCTCACGTCCTTTTTGCGCCAGGCGACCGATATTGAGCGGTGAGAAGCCATCTACATCTTTTTCGAGATTGATGAGAGAAAGCACAGCCTCCTCATCGATATGCGAGGGCATGGGCAGCTGCACCAAAATGCCGCTTACCTGCGGGTCGGCATTCAAACGCCTGACCAATTCCTCCACCTGCTCCTGTGTTGCATCCGCCGGCAGGTGCTCGCTGATCGAGCCCATCCCCAGTTCCTGACACGCCTTGCCTTTGGATGCCACGTAAGCTGCTGAGTCGGGACGGTCACCGACCAGCACCGTTGCCAGGGTCGGTTTTTGCTTGCCGGCGGCTGCACGCGCCGTCACCTTCGCAGCGACTTCCTCGCGCACCTGCTGCGCGATCATTTTTCCATCGATGATCTGAGCCGTCATAATTTCTCCTTAAAAAGGGCTCATAGTACAACCCACCCTCATTTTAAAGTGATGCTTATCCGGTAATAACGCCTTTTATGCTGGCATCACATTGATGGATCTTTACTCGATCGATCTCGTTCCAACGTGGGGAGGGCGCAAGTGCATTGACGCGTAGGTAATTCCCGGTCAGCCCTTCCATTTGCCAGCCCGCATCTCCCATCTCTGAAACGGACTCCCACAACACAGATAGCGTCTGCCCGAGGAATTGCTGGCGATAGGTTTTTGCCGATTCTTCGAGCGCCTCGTGCAGCGTGTGATTGCGCTTCTTGCGGATCTCGGATTTCACGTGTCCCCTCATGAGTACTGCGCCGGTGCCGGGGCGCGGTGAGTACGTGAAAACATGCCCGCCGGCAAAGTTCATCTCCCGCACAAATGCAAGCGATTCAGCAAATTCATCCCCGGTTTCGCCAGGGAAACCGGCAATGATGTCCGTTGTGATCGCGACATCTGGAATCACGGCGCGTGCTGCTGCAACCAAT
>JAICRQ010000558.1 GCA_025966435.1 Anaerolineales bacterium
ATTCGTACATGCAAATGCGCAGATTGCTATGAAGGTCGATCTTTATTTCTTCCTGAAGCCCATCAATTCTATCACGCGGCTCATCCCGGCAAGATAGCCATTAAGTTTGATGACTGGCTCCACCATATTCTCTCCCAGGAATTCTGCCGTGCCGCGCAGGTTGTTCACCGTTTCGTTGGTAGCCGTAAGAATAGGGCGCACTTCGTTCTGGAGAAGGTTGATAAGACTTGCCAGTTGAATGATCAGGATGATCAGGGCAACACCAATTACCAGGGATTCCAGTGCCACCACAATAATGAATACATCGCGGATGCGCTCGGTTGGCGTGGCAGGCTGGAGCAGGAAGAATATCGCCACCCCGAGTAACACCAACACGACGACGATCGCGACAATGATGATTGTTACGATGTTTCGGGAGCGGCGTTCTGCTTCTTTGGTTGTGGTGTCTTCTTCAGGGCGGGGAGTAGGAACAATTTCAGGCGTGTTAGTACTTGTTTCCATGAATGTATTATAGCATTTTTTAAGTGAGAAACTTGACTCAATCAGTGGGGGACAACCCTACTTCAAAGGCTTTGGAAGTCCACAGTTTTGCATTCACCCCAGCTTTCACATGCCCAGTAACTTCATTTCGTGTCGCACGGTTTCCGCCCAGCCCTCCCGAAACGGACGCGGGTTATATCCGAGCTCGCGCCGGGCTTTGCTGTTATCACCCATATAAGTGACGCCCGCGATCACGCGCAATCCTTCGGATGTATAGGATGGGGGGAGGATCGAGTCGAATGGCCTTGCTAACACAGACATGACTTTCATCATCTGTGCCGGAGCCACCATAGGCGGGCGTTTCCCCGAGATCTGGCTGGCAAGCTTGAAGGCATCTGCCAGGAGGTAGCGGTCCCCTGAGATAATGTATGACTCTCCAATCCTTCCCTTTTCCATCGCCAGGACGTGACCTTCCACTACGTCTTCCACATGCGCCGGACAGTTTCCCGCTTCGGCAGGCATCATCGGAAGCTGTCCTTGCAGATGGCTGATGATACTCTCCCGCAGGGAGGAAGTATCACCCGGTCCATAAATAAGCCCCGGCATGACGATCACGAGCGGTAAACCTTTCGCGATGAATTCCTTTGCAATCTTGTGCGCAGCGGCCTTTGTCCGGTCATATTCGCTGAGATGTTTCCCGCTGAAACGATAGCTTTCATCCACCACCTTGCCGTGGGTGTCTGAGTTGACGGCACAGGTGCTGGTATATATCCCTTTGGGTATGGTCAATTCCTGCATGAGCTCCAATACGTTACGCGTCCCCTGCACGTTCACCCGTTCGGCGTCACGTTTATCCTTCACTCCGATTTTGTACCACCCGGCAACATGATAGACGCCATCCACGCCCAGCATCGCTTCACGCATCGATTCTTTATCGGTGACGTCGCCTTTGAATAATTTCACTCCTATGGCTTGCAGGTCCTGTGCCTTTTCCGGATCTCGCACAGAGGCATGGACTTTGTGCCCTTGCTCGCGCAATTTTCTCACCAGTACGCCGCCCAGGAATCCTGTTGCACCCGTCACGAAATATTTCATGGTTGTCTCCCATTGTAGTAGCGACTTTAGTTGCTACAGTAAACCAATTTGTGTTGCTCTGAATAAATCCTATTGTACCGAACCTTGACATAGCCAACCAGCTACAGTATGATAAATCAACCGACCGTTCGGTAGGGAGATTTCATGACACGCGAAGACATTTTGGAAGCCGCTGCGCAGGTCTTCCGCCAAAAAGGCTACCACGGTGCCTCGATGGAAGACATTGCCAGGGCGGTGAACCTGCAAAAGCCCAGCCTCTATCATCATGTGTCCTCCAAGCAGGACATCCTGCTTGCCTTGTTAAACCGCGCTCTCGAGCTCCTTCTGGAACGCCTCTCTCCTATATCCAGTCAGGACATCCCCGCAGACAAAAAATTACAACAAATGATCCGTGTCTATTTGCAGATCTTGGCGGAAAACACTGATCTGTCCTCGGTTCTGCTGTTCGAGCATCGCTCGCTGGAACGCAAACAACATGCACGGCACGTACCCCATCGTGATAAGTTCGAAGCGCTGTGGCGGGACGTCGTGGAGGAAGGGGTAGCTTCCACGCTTTTTGTATGTGACGACCCGGCTCTCGCCACTCGTGCCATTCTGGGAGTCCTCAACTGGACCATCACCTGGTATCACCCGGACGGCGCGCTGGAAATCGACGAGATCGCGGACCGTTATTCCACTTTGCTCCTGAACGGATTGTGCAGATGAGCGAAATGCGAAAGCTCGCCATGTTCGAATCGAGCGGTGGGGCTAGAATCCATCGCCTTCCGCTGGAAGCTTTCCCCAATTTTTGGATGTATGTGTATATCGTCCAGAAAGATAATTATTGTATTCTCATTGATACCGGCTCGGGCGCCGATACATCCCATGAGAATCTACTCTCCGGTTTTCAACAGGCGGGAATCCAATTTTCAGACTTAACTCACATCCTTCTGACCCATGCCCATATCGATCACTTTGGCGGACTCGCAAAACTGCGCCCGCTTGCAAAGGCAAGAGTCGGATGCCATGAGCTGGATGTGCAAACCGTCGCGCACCATGACGC
>JAICRQ010000013.1 GCA_025966435.1 Anaerolineales bacterium
GGCTGGCGATGGATACATGGTCGCAGCGGGCGTCCCGACGCCGCGCCCCGACCATGCAACAGTCCTGGCGCAGCTCGCGCTGGATATGCTGGACTTCGTCAGACGGGAGGAATTCCTCGGCGGCAGGCATTCCATTGAGATCCGCATCGGCTTGAATTCCGGTCCGCTGATCGCGGGGGTGATCGGGCGTAAAAAATACTTCTACGCTCTGTGGGGTGACATGGTCAATACTGCCAGCCGCATGGAAAGCCACGGCGAAAGCGGAAAGATCCAGATCACCCACGAGACCTATGAGCTTGTCAAAGATGAGTTTGAATGCGAATACATTGGCGAGATCACGGTCAAAGGCAAAGGTAAAATGGAAGCCTGGCACTTGCTCGCCCGGAAAGAAGAAAGGAGTCTGTCACATGCCTGAATCTGCTCTCGCAAAGAAGATGAAGTTAAAACCCAACGCGAAAGCCGCGGTCATCAATGCCCCGGAAAACTATGTGGATGAGTTGAGGCATGACACAGCCCTATCACCTACTATCCGAGGCAAATTCGATTGGATCCAGATCTTCGTCCGGAACAAAGCCGAGCTGGAGTCGCTTGCCCCAAAGGCTGCCAAAGCCTTACGACCCGAATCCATGCTGTGGATTTCCTTCCCGAAAGGCAGCTCCAAAATCCAGACCGACCTGACCCGCGACAAAGGCTGGGAGAGTCTCCAGACTTTGGATTTGAAATGGATCACGCTCGTTTCTGTCAACGAGACCTGGTCCGCCTTCGCCCTGCGACCTTACAGGGAAGGCGAAGAAAAACAGTCGTTCCAGTTAGGAGCATAAGACGTAATACTAGGTGACTATCACTTAAGGAGTATAGTATGTGCAGAAGTATTAAACAATTAAGGAATTCGGAAATCCCCGCTACAGAAGAGGAGATCCGCTCCGCGGCGCTACAGTTTGTGAGAAAGGTCAGCGGCTATCGCAAGCCGTCAAGAGCGAATCAGGCGGTATTCGATCAGGCAGTTGAAGAAGTGGCGCAAGTGACACAGAGATTGCTCGATCATCTCAGCACGCATCATCCTCAAGTTGCCGAATCAGCTTGAAGTCTTTCGCACTACAGCAAAGAAGGGGTAATGCAAAGGAGAACTCATGAACATCCTCATCCTGGGTGGTTATGGGACGTTCGGCGGCAGACTGGCTCACCTGCTTGCCGAGGACGAAAGGTTAACCTTATTGCTCGCCGGGCGGTCCATACAAAAGGCGAAAAAATTCTGCGAAGGGTTGCCCTCTGGTGCACAAAAAGTGCCGGTGTTCTTTGATCGAAATGGAAACGTCGAAGCTCAGATTCAGGAGATCCATCCAGATCTCGTGGTGGACGCGATGGGTCCGTTCCAGGTCTATGGTGAGGATCCGTACCGTGTGGTGAAGGCGTGTATTGCAAACGGGGTGAATTACATGGACCTGGCAGATGGGTCCGATTTTGTAAAGGGAGTTCGTCAATTCGATGAGGAAGCTAAAGCGAAAGGTATTTATGTCCTCTCAGGGGTCAGCAGTTTTCCTGTCCTCACAGCAGCGGTGGTGCGGAAACTTTCGTATGACATGACGTGCGTCAATACCATTAAAGGCGGCATCGCGCCTTCTCCGTATGCGGGCGTTGGCTTAAACGTCATTCGAGCGATTACCTCCTATGCCGGAAAACCCGTATCTCTGACCCGAAATGGAACGCCATCTACAGGCTACGGGCTGACCGAAACGATGCGCTACACAATTTGCCCTCCAGGGTATTTGCCGCTTCATAATACATTGTTCTCGCTCGTAGATGTCCCTGACCTGAAAGTGCTCCCTGACCTCTGGCCCGAGCTTGACTCAATCTGGCTGGGTGCAGGACCTGTCCCTGAAGTCCTGCACAGGATGTTGATCGGTCTTTCGTGGCTGGTGCGACTCAGAATCCTGCCGTCGCTGCTACCATTCGCATCGTTATTTCATTTTGTGATCAACATCCTCCGCTGGGGCGAGCATCGAGGCGGCATGTTCGTTTCGGTCGAGGGAACAAATCAAGCAGGAAAAAGGATCGAGCGATCCTGGCATTTATTGGCAGAGGGCGGCGACGGTCCCTTCATCCCTTCCATGGCAGTGCAGGCTCTCATACTTAACTGCCTGGCTGGGAAAGAGCCGTCCGCAGGCGCGCGTCCCGCAACCCAAGAACTGGAAGTCGCTGACTACGAGGAAATATTTCAAAGCCGCACCATTTACACCGGGCAGCGCGAATCCATTGCCGATGCCGAAACTGCGCCTCTTTACAAACGGATTCTGAGTGAGGCATGGGACGCATTACCCGCGCCCATCGCTGCCTTACATAACGTTATCTCAAAGGAACACAAAGCCGAGGGCTTTGCGCGGGTCGAAACGGGGAAACATCCCTTTGCGCGACTGCTCGCGGCGTTGTACGGGTTTCCACAGGCAGGTAAGCAGGTGCCTGTGAAAGTCTCATTCCACCGGAGAGACGGCGGCGAACTCTGGGAGCGGGATTTCGCTGGCAGAAAATTTTCAACCTTTCAATCGGAGGGGAAAGGCTATGCAGATAAACTTGTGCTAGAGAAGTTCGGTCCGGTCACATTCTGGATGGCTCTGGTGTTGAAAGGGAGAGAATTGCATTCTGCCACTCGCCGTTGGAGCGTCTTCGGCATCCCGCTGCCTCTCACACTTGCTCCGAACTCGACCGTCTATGAATATGCCGACGGCGATGATTTTTGCTTCCACGTGGAAGTGAAGCACTGGCTGATGGGCTTGATCGTGAGATATAAGGGGAAACTTCGAGTTGTCAATTAGACAATTGAATTTGTTACGGGGATAATCCACACGACTTTGCAGCTTTCTGTTGCTTCCACAATGCACTTCAGAGCGCATTGTATTTTTAATTCGGGAACTCTTCGCAGCCCTGCGGTGTATAGAGATTAATACTTGGAAGGAAAAACTATGCAAAAACTGTCTTATGTATTTGCGATCCTTATCTTTATGGGATGCGCACCTATTTCTCAACCTGCCGAACTCAGTACTGGAGAATCAGATGTACCCTCGGTAGAAACCACTTTACCGATCACAGAGCCAGCAAATTCTGATATGAGTTGTCTATCACCTGTCCTCAAGATGAGCACCGAACGAGCCGCGCACTCGGCAACACTCCTGCCTGATGGAAAAGCGTTAATTGCGGGTGGCTTCCGCGAAGAAGGCACATCCGAAATTGCGATTGCCAGCGCCGAAATCTTCGATCCCGTCAGCAATACATTTACTCCGACAAATGATATGAACGAGCCGCGCAATGGGCATACATCAACCTTATTGCCCAATGGGAAGGTACTCCTGGCAGGCGGCTGGAATCAACAGGGGCGGACTGCGACGGCTGAATTGTATGATCCACTGACCGGGACATTCGAGTACACGGGGAGCTTGATGGCGCCCAGGCAGGGATTGACAGCAATTTTGCTGAATAACGGTCAAGTGCTGATCGCGGGTGGAGACTCAGCCCGGAATACTCCACAGCTCACTGCGGAACTGTATGACCCCGCCACAGAAACGTTTACTTCAACAGGAACCTTGAAGGACGGACGTTTTGGTCACACAGCCACTCTCCTTTCTGACGGAAAGGTCCTCCTAATCGGCGGCACCTCCGGCAACGACAATATCCTCGCCAGCGCTGAGATATTTGATCCGGAGACCGAGCAATTCACGCCCACAGGGGATGCGCATGTAGTTCGATATAAACATTCGGCTGTCTTGCTCCAGGATGGAAACGTCCTCATTCTGGGTGGTGCCGATCAGATGGATTGGAACGGCAAATATGACAGTGCCGAAATCTATGACGCCAAAGCAGGCACGTTTTTACAGATTTCCAATATGAATGAAGAAAGGTTCAAGCTCGCCGATGCGGCGGTTCTGCTCTCGGATGGAAATGTTCTGGTTGGCGGCGGAAGCCGGCAAATCGAGATCTTCGATGCAAAGAGCCAGACATTCATCCCGGACGGCACCCTGGACGATGATTATTACTTCTCGGTGCTGACAGGTCTGAACAACGGTCAGGTTCTGATCACGGGTGGGTATAACGGCAACATCCTGCCCAGCAGCAAAGCCTGGCTGTATTGCGGATAAAACCAAATACAAGGACATACGATGTTAAGAAAATATTCCTTCTCTTTCCTTCTTATGATTACCGTGCTCATGGCGGGCTGCACGACCACAGCAGCGTCCCAGTCAGATGTGGTCAAGGCGCTTGCCGATCCTACCTCAACTGCACTGGCTGAAACTTCGTCACCTAATGTGTCTGTCACAGAAGAAGCTCTGCCACATGACCCTCCCGCGAGCTGCCCCGTAACCACTCCGCAGGACCCTGTCTTCGTGCCGCCTTCCCCTTATGACTCGCTGGGGTTTGAAGGTGTCTTCTGGTATGGGTCCAATTCTCTTTGGACGGCGCTCCCCAACGATGGGGTTTGGTGGGGTTTGCCTCACAACCCTTCCGGCTATACCCAGAAACTGTTCTGGTGGCGGGAGGGATACGTCTGGACGGAAGAACCCGAGCCGGATCTCATCGTCACAGGCGAACGTTTGGATGCGCCTGCGCCGCCGCTCGTCAGCTCAAAGGGGACGAATGCATACGCCGCTGATATCGGCTCTGCCATGCTGGTCGGCGTCGATTTCCCTACGCTCGGCTGCTGGAAGATCACAGGGAAGTACGCTGATGCGGATCTCAGTTTTGTGATATGGGTTGCCCCATAATGATTCCTGAATAAACGAAAGAGCCTTCCGCCTAGTCAGCGGAAGGCTCTTTTATTCGATGGCGCTTCTGAGCTTTTTTGCCAGCTCACCAAAATGTGGAGTATAGCGGATGTCGTCCTGCCGCGGGCGCGGCAAGTCTACTTCGATATCCAGCTTGACTTTGCCAGGACGCTGCGTCAATACGAGCACACGGTCCGCCAAAAAGAGGGATTCGTTGATGGAATGCGTCACCATGATGACGGTTTTTTGCCGCCTCTGCCAGATGCGCGAGAGCTCGTTCCACATCCGTTCGCGTGTCAGGGCGTCCAGGGAGCCGAAGGGCTCATCGAGCAGGAGCAGGTCCGGGTCGTGGATGAGCGCCCGGGCGATCGCCACGCGCTGCGCCATCCCGCCAGAGAGATCACGCGGCAATGAGTCCTCGAATCCCTGCAAGCCGACGAGCTCGATCATCTCCTGTGCCTTCGCGCGCGCAGAGACTTGCTCCATTTGCTGCACCTCCAGGGGGAGCTTGATATTCTCGATCACCGTGCGCCAGGGCATCAGGTTTGCCTGTTGAAAGACCATGCCGATGTTCGGCTGTTCGCCGTGACCGAACAGGAACGAACCCGATGTCGGGGCGATCAAGCCTGCCAGGATGCGCAGAAGAGTGGTCTTGCCGGAACCCGACGGACCCAGCACACAGACGAATTCCCGGGGATGGACATCGAAGGAAACCTCGTCCAGCGCGCGCAATCCGCCGTTGTTATCCGGGAACACGGCACTCAAATTACGGATGGAGAGGATGGGAGTGTGAGGCATAGTGTGATATGTCATTGCGAGGACGAAACGCGGAGCGTTCCAACCGAAGCAATCTCCTCTTGCTAGGTAGCAGGAGATTGCTTCGTCAGGGTGAGCGCCTTCCTCGCAACGACATCAGGGAATGAACTCATTTGTAAACGCCTTACTCAAATCCATCTCTTCCGTGATGAGACCCATCTCAAGCAAGATGTCTTGCATGTTCTCCCAGGCTTGCGGGTCCGAATGACCGAGGTGCTCCGCCTTCCACTGCAAGATGGACGTCGCCAGGATCTCACTTTGTACAGCACGGTCTAGATCGGCAAAGTTGGGAATATGCGATTCACTTAACTCGAACGCCTCCTCCGGGTTTGCAATGGTGTCGGCAAGCCCTTTGAGAAACGCGCCGATGAACCGGCGCACCAGGTCCGGGTTTTCGGAAATAATGGTTTCGCTTGCCAGAATCCCATTCGAGGCAAGCTGCACGTACTCTGCCACGCGGATCTCGGTCACAGGGATCCCGCGCGCGCGCAGCTGGATCGGCTCATTTGCCGCGTATCCGACGATCACATCCTGCCCACCGGCGGCAAGCAGTTCCACCTGGTTGAAGCCGATTGAGTCGAGGGTCACGTCGCTTTCGCTCATTTCCGCTTCGAATAACAAAGCACGCAAACCGATATAGTTCGCGCCAAACAGACCCGGCAGACCGATCTTCTTCCCTTTCAAATCCTGTGGGATCAAAACCTCAGCCTCGCTCTTTGCAACGACGGATACAGGATACTGCTGATACCACGCGGCAACGTACGTGACGGGCAGCCCCTGCGCCCGCGCCAGCAGGACCTGTTCGCCGGAAACAACTGCGAACGGCAGATCGCCGGCGCCCACCAGCGCGACGCCATCCGTCTCGAATTTGTAATCCATCTCCAGCTCAATCCCCGCTTCGCGGAAATATCCCTTTTCGATCGCGACATAAAACGGCGCGAACTGGATGTTCGGAATGTAGCCCATCGGCAGGCTGATCTTTGTCAGTTCGCCTGAACCATTCGTCGGGCTGTTACCGATGCAACCCGAAAGAGCGAGTGTTATTCCGAGCATGATCAAAACGTACTTTCGAAACATAGAAACTCCTTGTCATCCCATCATTGCGACGAACACTTCTCGCAATGACATTAAACTTTTTCCTGCCACCTCAAGAATCTTTTTTCGAGCAATGTCACGATGCCGTATAACAGCAACGCCAGAAAGATCAACATAAACACCGCTACGAAGACCATCGGTGTGTCATATTGAAAATCTCCCAACTGCAACAGAAAACCAAGCCCCTCCTCCGCGTCCACCAGCTCACCGACGATCGCGCCGATCACTGAGAGGGTCGCGCCCACGCGCAAGCCGCCGAGAAATACTGGGAGTGAGGCTGGCACTTCCACCTTCCATAAGATCTGAGCACGAGAAGCGCGAAGTGAATCCATCAAGTCGTACAACGCCGCGGGGACAGCGCGCACACCGACGATCGTGTTCACAAGAACCGGGAAGAACACAATCAACGCGCAAATGACGACTTTAGACAGGATCCCATCCCCAAGCCAGATGACCAGCAGCGGTGCAATCGCCACAATCGGAATCGCCTGGCTTGCAACGATATAGGGAGACAGCACCCTTTCCAGAGAGCGGGATCTCGCCAGCACGTAACCCACAACCGTCGCGAAGAGTGTGCCTGCCAAGAGACCCAGCAGGATTTCGACCAGAGTAATGCCTGTGTGGTAAAGCAAGCTTCCATCCCGAAGGGTGGCGAGGAAACGCGTCCACACACTCTGTGGAGAGGGGAGGATAAAGTTCGGGATGCCGCTGTAGCGCGTGAGGAGATACCACACCAAAATGCCGGCGAGAATAGAAAATAGCCCAAGCCAATTGCGCGAATGGTTTCGCGGAAGAGTGCGATTAGGGTTCAGGTTCATGTTAAGATAACGAAAAGCGCCTCGCAGAGAATATCCACGGGGCGCGAAATCAAGCCGCAGCGTACGCGAAGCTTGATTTGAAAAGCCCCGAAAACATGATTGTTTTCGGGACTTAAGTCGAATCAGACTCGATTGAGCCTATCTCCTTCTTTTATCCAGACTATAACTGTCGGCTCCGGAGTCGCACCGGATCATGTGCTAACTGGCAAAGCCATGTCAAAGCACTCGTGGGCTATACCACCGATCGGGAATTACACCCTGCCCCGAAGGTTGCTATTCAGTTGACCAGATTATAACATTTACAGCACATACAACGCGCCATATTTCGTCCTGAGATAATCGATATATGGCTCTATCGTCAGTGGCGAACCGCTCGCTCGTTCAATAATCTCAGGCGCCGTGAACTTGCTTCCATGGCGATAAATATTCTCCCGCAGCCAGTTATGCAGGGTGCTGAACTTGCCCTGCTTCATTTCATCTGGAATTTCAGGATGCGCTTTGAGCGCAGCACCATAGAATTGCGCGGAAAGGATATTGCCAAGTGTATATCCCTGGAAGGAGCCGCCGATGATCCCGGCAAACCAATGAACATCCTGCAATACACCATCGCTGTCGTTGGGCGGAACAATGCCAAAGTCATGTTCGAAGCGCTCGTGCCAGGCTTCCGGCAGGTCGCGAATCGAGAGGGTCCCTTCGAGCAATTGCAGCTCAAAGTCGAAGCGCAGCATGACGTGCAGGTTGTAGGTCACTTCGTCTGCATCCGTGCGGATGAGAGATTTTTCGACCTTGTTAATCGCGGCATAAAATGTATCCAGCGAAACATCCTTAAGTTGTCCCGGGAAATACGCCTGAAGCTGTGGATACATATACTCCCAGAAGCCGCGACTGCGGCCGACGATATTTTCCCAGAGACGGGATTGCGATTCATGGACCCCCGCGCTGGTTCCGCCTCCGATCGGCATTCCCTCAAACGACATGTCAATCCCCTGCTCATACATCGCATGACCTGCTTCATGCATGTTACTGAACAGGCATTCTCCGAGATGATCTTCCCGGACGCGCGTGGTAATGCGGACATCCCCCAGTGAAAACTTTGTCATAAAGGGATGATGCGTCTTATCGATGCGACCGCGTGAAAAATCATAACCCAGCTGTCTGACGACTGACTCTCCAAAGGATAATTGATCCGCTTCCGGGAAATGTTTGCGAAGCACAGAATCGTCTGCGGGAGGCTGTGAGGTAATGGAGCGAACGATGGGGACAAGTTGATCGCGTAAATCGGCGAACAACGCGCGGACCGTGGAAGCCTTCATCCCGTAATCCGCAAAATCGATCAGCGGGTCGGCAATATGCTCGTAGCCCCCGAAATAATCGGCAAGTTTGCGACTCAAATCGAGGGTCCTTTCGAGGTTCGAGCGCACTCTCGAAAAATCATTGGCGGGGCGCGCCTCGGTCCAATCCTGATAGGACCTGGTACCGTGCTCATTCAATTCGCCAATAAATTCTGGCGGCACTTTGAGGGCACGCTCATATTCACGGCGCGTGACACGGATCAGGCTGGCATCATCCGAGTCATATGGCAGGCTCTCTTCGTAGGAACGCAGGTCATCGAGCAGCCTGCCAATTTTTTTGTCGATGAATTTTTCCTGCGCCATGCGCGCCAGCCGCGCGGACTGCCTTCCTCTGGCTTCCGCGCCGCCAGGCGGCATATAGGTGCTCTGATCCCAGCCGAGTAAAGCATTAATATGGTTGAGGTCGCCTACTTCGAGCAGACGAGTTTTGAGTTCCTGTAATTTCTTTTCAGGTTTTGCCATTATGTGTCCTTGATTTGTCTGGTCATTCTTAAGTGTATCGAAAGATGGTAGCTTGCGCTACGAAGTTATTTTAACTGCGCTTTGATCTTTTCAGCGGTTTCTTTATAAGCTGATAACTTGTCGCGTTCCTTTGCCACAAGCTGCGCGGGGGCTTTACTGGCAAAGTCGCCCGCGAGAAGTTTTTCGAGACGCTCAATATGCGACTGGGCCTCTTTTAGTTCCTTTTCAAGACGCGCCGTGTCTCCTTCAGATCTCTTCATCCCGGAAAGGATAGGATAAATTTCTGTTGAACCTACCACCAAGGATGTTACTGCGCCTGATGGTTTGTATTGTTCATATACGAAGCTTTGCTCTACATCAGTGCTTGACAGTGCAGAAATTGTCGGCAAATATTCTCTAAAGAGCTCCGCTTTATATGGATTAACATAAGTCACCCCGTGTTTTTGAGATGGCTTAATATTCTTTTCAGCATGAAAATTTCGATTAGCACGCACTGGATCTTGAATCACTTCTTCAAAGTCTGCGATCTTTGATTCTTCCCATTCTTCGGGCTCGCCCGGCTCGGGCCATTTGGCGACGATTAACGCATTGGGCCAATCCGCCGCCAGTGCAAAGACAGGTGAATTCCGAACGGCGTTTCGCAGGTGATCCCAGAGATCTTCGGTCACGAATGGTGTGAAAGGATGGAGCAAGCGCAAAGCCGTGTCAAATACATGCACCAACGTTTCCACGGTTCGTGCTTTGCTTTCTTCGTCCTGCAATTGTCCCTTAGCGATCTCTACATACCAGTCCGCAAAATCGGACCAGAGGAATTCGTAGATATGGCGACCGGCTTCCCCGTACTGGAAGTTTTGAAAGAGACGTTCCACATCACGTACAAGCTGCCGTAGGCGCGCCTGGATCCAGGAGTCGGCAAGTGACCATTTCTGGCGATCGACTATGGACAATTGGCCATTGTCTATCGTCGATGGTCTATGGTCAAGCGAAGCGATCGCGCTAATCACAAACCGTCCCACGTTCCAGATCTTATTGGCGAAATTACGGTTGGCTTCCACCTTTTTTACGGAGAGGCTCGTGTCATTACCGGGGGATGAGCCGACCAGCAGCGTAAAGCGCAGCGCGTCGGTGCCAAAGTCATCCATGACGATGAGCGGATCGATCACATTGCCATAGGTCTTTGACATTTTTCGTCCGTGCTCATCGCGGATCAACCCGTGCAGATACACGGTGTGGAATGGCGCTTCACCTGTGAACTCCAGCCCCAGCATGATCATGCGCGCCACCCAGAAGAACAGGATGTCGTATCCGGTTTCCATGTAGGATGTAGGATAGAAATATTTCAGGTCCGGGGTCTCGTCGGGCCAGCCCAGCGTAGAGAAGGGCCATAACCCTGAGGAGAACCACGTGTCGAGCACGTCTTCATCCTGATGGATCTCTGTCGAGCCGCAGGTGCCGCATTGGGTTGGGTCTTCGCGTCCCGTGGTCATATGTCCGTTGGGACAATACCAGACCGGAATGCGATGCCCCCACCAGAGCTGGCGGCTGATGCACCAATCCTTGATGTTCTCGAGCCAGTTAAAGTACACCTTCTCGAACCGTTCGGGCACGATCTTGATGCGTCCATCCCGAACTGCTTCGAGCGCCGCCTGCGCGAGCGGCTCGATCGTCACGAACCACTGGGTAGAGATCATGGGCTCCACGATCTCGCCGCCGCGCTGGGAACGAGGGATGGTTGTGCGATACGGCTCCGTCTTGATCACCAGACCGGCTTTTTTCATGTCTGCCCACATGTTTTTGCGCGCCTCGAAGCGGTCCTGTCCCTTGTAGGGTCCGCCATTTTCATTGACCTTCGCGGCGGTATCCAGCACCGAGATGATCGGCAGGTTGTGGCGCTGGGCAATGGCATAGTCGTTGGGGTCATGCCCCGGTGTGATCTTCAGCGCGCCGGTGCCGAATTCCATGCTCACGTAATCATCCGCGATCACAGGGATTGCGCGGTTCAAGATTGGCACGATAGCGTTTCTGCCGATATATTTTTTGTAACGCTCATCGTCCGGGTGCACTGCCACCGCGGTATCGCCAAGAATTGTTTCCGGGCGGATGGTTGCTACGGGAATAAACTCATCGGAGCCCTGGAGCTTATACTTAAAGTAATACAGCGTCGCTTCTTCCTCGCTGTATTCCACTTCCAGGTCTGAGACAGCAGTTTTGAGCCCGGGGGACCAGTTGATCAACCGGGGACCGCGATAGATAAGCCCCTTTTCATAGAGACGCACAAACGCCTCCCGAACGGCGCGGCTAAGTCCATCGTCCAGTGTAAAGCGTTCGCGTGACCAATCACACGAAGCACCGAGACGGCGGATCTGCGTTGTAATGATGCCACCGTATTTTTTCTTCCATTCCCACGTGCGCTTCACAAACTCCTCGCGCCCGAGCTCTTCACGCGTCACTTCTTCCGTTTTCAGCAGATCGCGCTCGACCATCAACTGGGTGGCAATGCCGGCGTGATCCGTGCCAGGTACCCACAAAGTGGGAATGCCCTTCATGCGGTGATAGCGGATCATCAGATCTTCCATGCTGACGAACATGGCATGACCGAGGTGCAGCTCGCCCGTCACATTCGGCGGCGGGATGGAGATGACAAATGGCTTGATGTCCGGGTCGAAGCCCGGCTTGTTGGGGTCGTTCCATGGCTGGAAGTAACCGCCCTGCTCCCACATCTCATAGATGCGCGGTTCGGTGGATTTAAAGTCGTAGGCCTTTGGCAGTTCGGGCTGAGTCATTCGTGCTCCTTGAAAATAAAGTGGATCGCTTTATCAAACGATGCTCCAAAATCGGCTGAAAATTCATGTCCAAGATCCGTATGGACTTCTTCGGCGAACTCGACATTGTTCTTTCTCAACACTTCCTGGATTTCGCGGGCTCGCTCCAGGGTATGGTCTTTTTCGCCCGTGATGAAGTACCCGCGCACTTGATTCCCAGGTATGTCCAATTGGTTGGCATCTGCCCACCAGGTGCCGATCCCGATGAAACCTCGGACGGGAAGGCTTCCTGTCAGCGCCGTGTACATTGCCATACCGCTTCCCTGTGAAAAACCGGCGATGAGGATCCGCTGCGGATCGACTTCGTATTTTTGTAAAACCTGGTCATAGTAAAAGCGCAAATCTGCAAGTGCCCGGTCAGAATTATCCCAGTGGTATGCTCCCTGGAAAACCGGCTGTGTGGATTGCGCCGATAGCACCAGCCAGCCGCGCTGCCTTGCCAGTTCCCATTGAACCAGATCGCTCTCCTTATTTCCATTGCGACCGTGTAGCGTGATCAGCAATGGGTATAACCCAGACGAGGGCGGCTCAGGCTGGAGAACCGTATAGTCTCTTTCGATTTGCGCCTGCTCTTCTTCGTACCGTTCCTGTGAAGTTGCCGTGAGACGCTGGAACTCTGGCAAGTCGCGAACGGCGTTCAGGTCCGGGTCTGTGAAAAGCTCCTCATGCCACCAGAGACCGGAATCCAGCCCCTGTTGAAACACGGCGAGGACCTCTTCTGAACGACCTGTCAGGCTGAGGAAACACATGCGCCAAAATGTTAGGCGCGCTGCCTGTTCCGGAAAGGAATTGAGATTCCGTTCGATTAACTGCAACGCTTTTTCCATTTTTTTCTGGTGATACAGAGCAACCATTTGTTCGGTCAATTGATTAAAGGTCATCGACTCCATGTAATCTCCAAATCCTTTGACTTCGGGCTAAGCCTTCCGCTCAGAATGAAAATAAAAACACGCCTCGTCCCGGTTGAGGACGACAGGCGTGCCGCGGTACCACCTCAATTCATTCTTTTACCACAAAGAACACAAAGGGAAAAGAATGCTCTTGTGACTGGCAACTACCAGTCTATGCTGTAACGGGCATTCCCGTGACGGTCTACTCAGCTAAAGCTTTTCTTCGTCACAAGTTCCAGGCGACTTCAGCGTTGTTTCCCTGCGAATGCTTTCACCACAGTTTCGATCACCGGCATTCTTCTCTATCAGGTCACGTTGCGCGTACTACTCCTGAATTGTGAAATTATACGCGCTTGAGGAAGGGGAGTCAAGAACGGTAAATGCAGTTTCAAATTAAGCCTTGATTCGACTATTATTCGGCTATTAATCGACTAACATTCGGTTATAATTCGGCTAATGTTTCACCCTAAATATGTAATAACCCATCTCTTGCTTGAAAATATCAAGCGGATCTATAGTCTCGTACAAGGCCTAAACCAACGCCATTTCCCAGACGTAGTGTTAGTGGAAATGCAGAAAACAGCTGAAGCTGTTTCTGCGTACGCATCTACCAGTATCGAAGGGAATCCACTGCCTTTGACGGACGTAAAGGCCCTTTTGAAAAACAGGCCTGAAGCTATACGTGACAGCGAGCGGGAGGTGCTAAATTACAATGAAATCCTGAAGGAGATCAACCAAAAACTAGAAAAGGGTCACATCCCGATTACACGGGAACTCGTCTTATTTATTCAAAAGAAGGTCACGCACAAACTATTGCCTGCCTACCAATCCGGGAAGCTGCGAGTAGATCCGGTTTTCGTCAACGATCCACGCGAGAGACAAACGATTTATTGGCCACCCGATGCCCAGGATGTCCCAACCCTCTTACAGGATCTGATTCAGTTTGTAGAGGACAACAAAAACAAAATCGATTCCTTAATTTTGGCTGGTCTTTTCCACAAGCAAATGGTTATTATTCATCCGTTCATGGATGGCAACGGGAGAACAACACGCCTCGTGACTAAAATCCTGTTGGCCGATATGGGACTAAATACTTTTAACCTGTTCAGTTTTGAAAATTACTATAACCGAAATGTCACGCGTTATTTTGAAACTGTTGGTGTCAGGGGCAATTACTATGATATTACAGAGCAAATTGATTTCACTGTGTGGCTTGAGTATTTTACAGGCGGGATCATTGACGAGCTCTTGCGTGTCGAGAAAACTCTTCCAACGGTGATTGTACCGCCTCAAGCCCAACTGAAACCGTATCATCAAAAAATTATTGAATTCATAAACCAAAAAGGTTATATTACCGACCGCGATTACGCTTCGCTTATAGAACGCGCCAAACCTACTCGACGTCTCGATTTTAATAAATTGATTGAATTAGACTTGATCGTTCGAAAAGGGAAAGGGAAAAACACATATTACATTTTGAAAAAAAACGACAATACATAATCATGTCTGTCCCAGCGACTGTTGGACCAGCGATCCTCATCAAAATGTATATTCAAGAACTACAAGGCTATGAGTAACTTAAGCCCTCACGAAATGGCTAAAATAGTTACGGAAACCATAAATCAATTATGGAAAGATGTAACGGATTCTCGCACAAAATTTGAACTTACAACTGTCATTAAGGATTAGTAATACGGTTTACGGAGAAGAAAGATAAACAAGTTTGTCCGCCTGTTAACGACATCCTTGTTGGTGGTTATTTGCAGGAGAAACCTTTATAGACAGCGGCAGAACGAACTGCCACTGAATAGTTGTTGTTCTGAATCAGAATTTATCTGGGGAGCGGTTTCCAGAGCACGGCAGTCCATTGCTGCGCGGATTGAGGCATGTCTACCCGAATCTCCATCACCGGTGTGTAAAACGTTTCCAAGAGCTTTGCGTGATAGAACGTGCTTTTTTCCCGCGTAGTGATTACCAGATCGAACTTCTGCTTTTCGATCGAGCTATCGATGAACTTAATGTACTTGAGTCCATCTGCCTGGAAGGAATCATAAGCAGGCCCCAGCAGCGCGTTTTCCGGGTAAGGCTGGACAGCATAAAAATAGGAGGTCTGTCCCGAGTCGAGCGGATTCAGACCCAGCTCGATCACTGCCGAAGTGACGACCGGGGAATTCAAGATATTCGATGAGGATCTCACATGGGAATGCAGGCTAGCCCAGGCGGTTGAGTCTTTTTGCTCCAGCAGTTGAGGAGAAAGCGAACTCCTCTCCCAAAAGAATAAGTTGACCAGGATCGCCAGGGTAATCAGAACTGCTGTTTTCTTTTGGAGATTCAGTTTTAGAAAAAACCAGCAGAAAAAGAGTGGAACAACCAATTGATAGGCATATCTTAAGTAATTTCCGATATGAGGACCGAGGAACAGCACAAAGGCTAGGAACGCACAGACAAAGGAATAAAAGAAGTAATCCGGCGAACCATGAATCAGAGGCTGCTTCCAGCCCCGAGCGTTAAGTCTAAGACCTGTTCCCCGGCTGAAGCTGTTTCTTTCCAAGACTAGCAAGAACACAGAACAAACTAAGACTGGAAAAAAGTAAGTTAGAAGCTGTGACAATTGAGAGAGCAGATGCGCCGAAGATCTTTCCGTATTCGAGATATTTCCGATGATCGTGTTTATAAGGTATAGGGGAAAGGCAAGGCGCACTATGAGCAAAGAACTTACGAACAAGGTCAGAAACGTGACGCCATAAATCAGAGCGTTTTTTTTGGACACAAACAAAAACAGATAGGACCCGACAATTCCAAACCCCAGCATAAAATAGGCTTTCGAGTAAAAGGCTAAAATCGAACACAAGATACTGGCGACCAGGCTCAAACGATCGAAGCCTCGTAGATAAGGAAGTACGATTGCCAGCATAAAAAAGAATGTTCCCATGGCGGAGGGAAACGCGCCAATTCCCCCTCGTGCAATCAAGCCGACCATGATAAACGCTGCGCAGGCCAAACCTGAGGCGGTATCGTCCTTTATTTTGCGAATCGTAATAAACCCCACCAGGGCAGCTAAAAGGATAAAAACAAATGTGACCGAACGGTGGATGCTCAGAGTATTCCCAAATAATGCCGCAAACGGTGCCACAACCATGTTATAACCCAGACCGTAATTATTCATCGCCAGGGGCTGACTTTCCAAACGAAATGGATTGCTTCGGTTTAGCAGGAACTGAGTCATCACCTGCGCAGCACCTTCACGAAATTCAATTGGATAGGGAATGGAAATTGTGACCGCCGAGAAATAGACGGACCATAGGATTGATGCCAATGCCCCCAGAAGGAGCAAGGTCTTCGAGAAAAGCCCTCCTTTGGTGTCTATTTGTCTAAACTCGTCCATTGTATGGATCGCCACAATCGGAAACCTTATATTCGCAGGAACGTTGCGAGGTCACTATATCACACTCTCTGAGAGAAGCAGACGAACCCGGTTGGTCGGACCGCACGAAATCAAGAAATAAAAAATGCTATACTTGTCGTTAGCCTGTATCCCTTAAAAGGACAACAACATGCAAGGACTGGACTTTGTACTCGCAAGCCTCGCCGCCCTGGCGGCGGGAGCCGTAAACGCGCTGGCAGGCGGCGGGACTCTGATCACCTTCCCCATACTGACGTTTCTAGGGGTTCCGGCCGTGACCGCGAACGTGACCAGTACAGTGGCACTTTGCCCGGGTTATCTTGGTGGGACGCTTGCCCAATGGAAAGATCTCAGCGGGCAAACAAATCGCTTCTGGCTGATCGTGCCTGCCGGTATCGCTGGCGGTGTGCTTGGCGGATTCCTGCTGCTGCAAACGGGAGAAAGGCTGTTCCGGGAACTTGTCCCATATCTGATCCTGCTGGCTTCAGCACTGCTCGCGATTCAGGACCCGGTCCGCGCATGGCTGACGCGCCGGCTGGGGGAGGGGCAGGCAGGCACGGGGCTTGAAAAGCTAACCTGGCTGCCTGTCGGGCTGGGATCTGTCTATGGCGGCTACTTCGGCGCAGGGTTGAGCGTGATCATCCTCGCTGCGCTGGGATTAACGCTCGACGATTCCCTGACGCGTCTCAACGCGCTGAAACAGGCTGTTGCTTTCAGCGTCAATGTGGCGGCTGCGGTGTTCTTCCTGTTTTCGGGCCAGGTGCTGTGGACCGCCGCGCTTGTGATGGCTCTCGGTGCATTGGTCGGCGGCATGCTTGGAGGCAAGCTTGCCGGTCGAATCCGGCCATCCTCATTGCGTTGGACAGTCGTTGTGATCGGCGTCATCATTTCGATCATTTACTTCGTTCGGGGGTAAAGTTTGCCGCTATAATCCCAGTCCGAACTCATCAACCTGGAGGATTCCGTGCGTACATTTTCCCTGATTTTTCTACTCATATTTACCAGCCTGCTGCTAGCAGCCTGCGCCTCGAATAATGAGAACGCGCCCGTACAGGCGGTTGAAAACTACCTTAACGCTCTCGTCGAAAAGGATGCAAATCGCCTGACCACACTTTCCTGCAGCGAATGGGAAGATGATGCTTTGCTGGAACTGGACTCGTTTCAGGCGGTGACTGCTCGCCTGGAAGGGCTCGCCTGTGAGCAAACAGGGACAGATGGCGAGACCGCGCTCGTGCTTTGCAACGGCAATATCGTTGCGACTTACAATGATGAAGACCAGCAGCTCGACCTCTCAGTGCGGACATATCAGGTTGTACAGGAAGGCGGCGACTGGCTGGTCTGCGGAACACGTTAACAGAGCTTAACCACAAAGTTCACTAAGGATATTTAAGGCTTTAATGGGACTCATCCAAATCGGCGCGTCCATTCTGACCGCATTGCTGATCGGCGCGCTGACGCGGGGCACGCTGCGTACATACCTGTTACTCGCATCCAGTGTGCTCGCGGTCTATTGGTTCCAGCCTGCCCTTCCTTTACGCTCTTTTGATTTCTGGCTGTCTTCATTTTCTCTTATCTTTACGATTCTGACGTGGCTGGTCGTATCTCCAGCGGGAATGTGGCGTTTGCGCCAAAATCTCACCGGGTTGTCTATCATCCTGGCGCTTGTGACTCTGATCGAACTTTCACGTTATTTGTTCCCTGATCCAGTTTTTACTGCGACTACGCCGCCACAACTTTTTCAATATCTTATATTTCTCCTTTTGGCAGGGCTGGCGCTTTCGGCGTTCGGCAGGATGTCGCATCGCCATACCTGGACTATCAGCGGCGTGATCCTCTTATTGATCCTTATTCTCGTTGTTCTCAAAACACCCGCGCTTTCTCTGCAAACGAGTATTTTCGTTCGAACCCTCGCAAACCGTCCCGTTGAAAACGCGGCATTCACTGATCTGCGCTGGCTGGGTTTTTCGTATATTGCGTTTCGTCTTATCCATGTCCTACGCGACAGACAGATGGGGCGTCTCGCTGAATTATCCTTACCAGAGTTTGTCACATACGTTGTTTTTTTTCCTGCACTTGCCGCGGGTCCTATCGACCGCGCCGAACGCTTCAGCCAGGATCTGCGTAGAGATTTTTCACTAACGCAGGATGAAACTCTGCTCAGCGGACAACGCGTATTTCTCGGGCTCTTCAAAAAATTCGTAGTTGCCGACACGCTGGCACTCGTTGCCTTGAATGATGCACTGGCAACCCAGGTCCGCACGACGGGCTGGATGTGGATCATCGTATACGCTTACGCCTTTCAGATTTACTTCGATTTTAGCGGCTACACGGATATTGCCATCGGCACGGCACGCCTGGTCGGAATTAAGCTCCCCGAAAACTTCGCCGCGCCCTACATCAAACCCAACCTGACCCAATTCTGGAATAGCTGGCATATGAGCCTCACACAGTGGTTCCGGTCTTATTTTTTTAATCCGTTCAACCGCTGGATGCGCGGGCATAAGAGCCTCCCTGCCTGGTTCATGATCCTTATCGGTCAGGTGGCGACCATGCTGCTCATTGGGTTGTGGCACGGCGTGACGCTTAATTTCATCTTATGGGGACTCTGGCATGGTGTTGGGCTGTTCCTGCAAAACCGCTGGAGTGAGTTCATCCGGACTCGTTATCCGAACGCCGGGCAAGACAATCGACTTCGACCTATACTCACGATCGGTGGTATATTGCTCACATTTCACTTCGTCGCGCTGAGTTGGGTCTTCTTTGCCTTGAGTGACCCGTCTTTGTCGTGGCAGGTAATTCGGAAATTGTTTACTTTTCTCTAGTTGTCTTATCGGCAATATGCAACCCCAGATTCGTCTCTTTCCCCTTGTCATCAAAGCGACCCTGCTATTTGTACTGTTCAACTTGGCGTTCCTTTTCATCAACGACATACCCGTGGGGAAACTTTCCCTGTACAACTCGATCTTCCCGGGGCGGGAGCGCTTTCCGTTTGGGGAGACGCGTGAATCCTATAACCTGAGTCTGTTCGACCTGGATGCGATGTTCGCCTCCCACGTTCTCACTGGCAGGAAAAAGGCGCCCGATGAGTATCGACTCCTGCTCATCGGCGATTCATCTGTATGGGGTACACTGCTCACGCCCGAACAAACGTTAGCCGGGCAGCTCAACCAAAGCGCTATCTCTGCCTGCGGAAAGACGGTCCGTGCCTATAACCTGGGTTACCCGACGATCTCTCTCACAAAGGACTTGCTAATTCTGGATCAAGCCAAACAATACCAACCCGACATGCTCATCTGGCTCACCACGCTGGAGGCGTTTCCGAAAGATAAGCAGCTTACATCGCCAATCGTTGCGAACAATGCGGAAAGCGTTCAAGACCTAATTACCAATTACCAATTACCCCTCAACGCCAATGAGCCGGCCTTGGTCAAATTTTCCGCCTGGGAACAGACCTTTGTCAGTCAGCGGCGCGCTGTCGCAGAC
>JAICRQ010000125.1 GCA_025966435.1 Anaerolineales bacterium
CTCATTACCACCGCAGGCATTGCTGGCTCTCTCTTCGACTCCTTTCTCGGCGCGACCGTGCAAGCCATGTACTATTGCCCCACCGACAACAAGGAAACCGAGAAACATCCACTCCACACCTGCGGCACGGAGACAGTTCACCTCCGCGGCTGGAGATGGCTGGATAATGACTGGGTTAATTTTGCGTGCGGTGTGTTCGCAGCAGTGATCGCGCTCTTACTTAACTAAACTAAAACAGGGATAGCACCTCACGCGCTATCCCTGCTCCAATTACCAATTGCTCTTACTAATCCCCCTGCGCTTTCTCACTGACCATCTTCACCGTCTTCCGGTTCATTAATTTCCAGGCTGCCCATAGGAGCAAGCCCAGTGGCAGGAAGATCGGCACAATCACTACGGCTACCCAAATGAGGAAATCAGCAATCCCCTGATACGCCACAGTAACCGTGTTCTGCGCTTCTGTGAATGTCTCGCCAGGCTTCCACGGGATGGGTGTAGCAGTGGGGTATGCGGTTGGAGTCGGGGTGGGAGTTAATACGGGGAACTCAGGCTCAAAGTTGATCGTGATCGTCGAAAAGGCAGAGCGGTCATTGAGATAATTCATTCGCCCCTTGATCTGTTCAATCTGTGCTTCGATGTTGGCCAATTCCTGGTTGATGCGCAGCGCTTCGTCCACGGTCTTCGCATCCTGGAGGAATTCCTGAATGCGAGCGCGCGTCGCTTCGAGATTGGTCAGCTGTGATTGCAAGTCCACGTATTGCTCGGTCACATCATCGCCTGAGGCAACTTCATCCACCACACGCACGGCCAGGTCACGCAGCTTCACAAGTGTACGCTCGAACTCATCCACAGGGACACCGATGGTCACAGCAGCATACTTCAGGCTATTGCCATAATAATCCTGATACCAGACACGCGAGCTGACGATGTAACCGCCTGCATCACCGATAATCTGAGTAGCGCGGTCGATGGCAACGTCAGTGTCTTTTACCATCAGGCGCACATCTGCATTTTTGATAATCATACGATTGGAACGTTCGATCACAGTCAAATCCCCCGATGGATCGGAAATCTCATACGCGGCGGCTGTCGGCATAGGTGCTAACGGTGCCTGCCCAACGGCTTGGTCTTGCGGAATGCCTTCTCCTTCTTTCGCCGCCTGCTCTTCGGCAAACGAAGGCGACTCAAAGACAGGTGCTTCTGTCGCAGCCGGTGGCTCAGTTGCTGCGGGTTCGATAAACTCGGGCGGCGCTTCGGTTGGCGCGGGAGCCGCACCTCCGCAGGCGGCAAGGACCAGCGTTGCAACGACGACAAACAGCACGAACAGACCGGACCGGGATTTCATTTTTTCCTCCGTTTGAAAAGGTTTTGATTCGGCGTTACTGCAAGGACGAGGAGGAAAAATAAAAGTTCCCCAAACGGACTATAGACGATAAACCATGGTCCATCGTCTATAGTCAATGGTCTCTACTTCAAAACCACCTCCGCTCTCACTACACCTGCTCGCTCATGCTTTGCGAGCAAGCGGACTTTCGTCCCCTTCTTCGCCTTCACCACCCATTCGACTTTGACACGATCCGAAGTTCCTTCCGCGAGTTCGTCCACGAATACATTCTTATAGGCGCGACCTTCGAGCTCTCCAAGCTCTTCGCGCTCCTTCCCTGCTTCCAGTGACACGCCCTCCGGTAATGTGATTTCAGCGATGACGCCGCGTGTCGCTTTTCGTTCCAGCGCCCTCTTTGTCACATAGGTGGAGAGCCAGCCTTCGTTCTGGACCACGAGTCGAACGCGGAATGAATCTTTCCCAAGCGAGGTCACGCTGGTTTCCCGAATCCCAAGCTTGGGGGAAATCAGAGCGTGCCAGACGATCCAATCCGGAAAGGGAGTAATTTCCTTCTCCAAGAATTCGAGAGGCACATTCGTCCACATATGCAGAAAGTCCCAGCCACCTAATTCGATTTTGCCTAGTTGGGGGTGGTCGAACGGATACCAGTCTACGTATCCACGGCCCTGTAGAGCCTTATCGTTCCACCTGAGTAGTTTGAGGTCGTCTTCAAGGGGATGCTCGCGATACCATTCGATGTAGGAATAATTCTCAATGCCCGCTTGCTTCATCGGATTCCAAAACTCGACCGTCCACGAAAAGACGCCAATATGCTCGTACGTCCACTCATCGAATGCACCGGTAATGACCTGCTTGGGATGGTATCGGAAATCATGATACGTGGAAATGTCCGGATACCCCGTGATCTCGGTGCCTTTCGCGCCGATCTTTTGAAATACCCATAGATCCTCGGGTATCTGCTCTTCGTCTGGGCGAACGCCGAAGCCGCGCAATAAAACGCCGCTCATCGTGTGAAAAGAAATCGTGCCCGTGATGTTCTTATGATTCATCACAAACTCCACGAGGTTGCGCGCTTCCGGTTCGCTGGTTGGGTAGATTCCCGCGCCGGGCTGGTCTGATTCGGTGCGCCACCCTGCGGGGAAGTTGCGGTTTAGATCCAGACTCGCTTTTGACCGCCGCACATGAATTGTCACCCCATCGTAATTCTTAAGGAACCCCTCCGGGAGAATACGATAATATTTCCCGCCGGTTTCGATCGGGTCGCGACGCACCATCAAACGCGGTTCCTGCGGATGAGGCTTCCATGCTCCATTTGGATCCTCGAGGCGCATCTGTAGGATCCGCCCATCTCCATCGACGTCCTCTCCGGCGGTCAAACCATCCATCGGGTCGTCGGCATAGGGATAGGGACGCGTGACCGAGCGGATCTCCCTGGGTCGATCTGCCAGTGCCCATTCCGCGCCATCGGGGTTGACGCGCGGCACGACGTAAAAAGCGCGGCTGTCGAGCGCGCGCCTGACGGTTTCATCCGTTTCATAGCATGTGACCAGGAAGTGGATCAAATACAAGGCAGCCGTGGATCCGGTAACTTCTGAGGCATGTAAATTGCCATCTACCCACAAGGCGGGTTTCTCCACATCACTACCGGACTTGAAGTTTGTCGCAGTGATCAGCCAGACATCGCGTCCCTCACCGCTTTTGCCAATCGATTCTAAACGAAGGAGATCTGGATATTCCTTTGCATACCTTTTTAAGATACGGCTGAGCTCATTGTAGCGGAAGAACTTGTCAAAGCGAACCCTGGGCATTGTGATCCTCCTTGAATAGAATCAAAGCGGCACAGAGAAAATAATGTTGCTTTTCTCTGCGCCGCTTTGCAGGTTTCATAGCTTAATTGTACCGCCGTGCTCTGTTTCTTAAATCATTCGATTATAGTTCTTCAAACCAATCCATCTCTGCCCAGCCCTCCCTGTCAGCCTTCATAACCAACTTGGCTATATCCGTCGGATAGACATTTTGATGATACACCAATTCCTCTATAGGCATCCAGATCGGAATATAGATTTCCTCTTCCGGGCTATAGGAATCTGAATCTGTGTATTCCTCACCAATGCCTGTCCCAAATTCGCCACCAGTCTGTTCCACCAGAAAATAGACCTGCCTACTCTTCAGCCCTACTTTTACTTCCGCCACCTTTTGCTGAATCGCAACCTCGACTCCCAGTTCCTCCATCGCTTCACGGATTGCGGCTTGCTCAGGCGACTCGCCTTCATTTACGCCACCGCCGGGGAAGACGAAGTAATCTAACCCGGCGCGATGCCGTTCGATCAACGCGACCTTGTTATTCTGGATCAATACGATTCCAGCACGCGTTCTCATTGTTATCTTCCTAAAATAGAACTTGGAGTATCAGATGTCAATTGCATGCTTTTCCCGAATCGACTCCACCGCCGCGAAGGTAGCCTTCGCCGAGCCGATCAATTGTTCATAAGGGATGGGTGGTTGCCGTCCTTCACGAATAGACTTTGCAAACGTTTTCCACTCCTCCACCCAGCCTTTATTCTGCACGCCTTTCACTTCTTTCTTCTTTCCATCCTTCACGGTTTGTAAGGAGACAAAGTCGCTCAATACGGCAATCTGCCCTCCACAGAACACCTCGACGCGCTCCTTAGGAAATGACTTGTCGCCGTTGGCGAGATAGTCCACGATGCCGATGGAGCCATCTGGGAAGGTGAACGTCATCGAGACGTTATCATCTCTGTATTTACTGTTATTGGGCAGCGCGTGTGCAGTCACAGAAATAGGAACCGCGCCCACCAGGAACGTGATGAAATCTACGAAGTGACAACCCTCGCCGATAATCCGACCGCCGCCAATTTCGGGATCGTGTGTCCAGTGGTTGAGGGGAATGGGACCGGCATTGACGCGATAATGAATGTACTTCGGTCCTTGGACGCTTTGTGTGGAGACTAGAGACTGGAGTTGTTGGGCAAGGGGGGCAAATCTACGATTGAAGCCAGCCATCAGTAAACAGTTATTGGTAATTAGTAATTGTTCTTCGATACTTCTGAGTTGAGGAGGCGTAATTGCCAATGGCTTCTCTACAAAGACATGTTTGCCAGCTTTCAGCGCTTTCACAATCAATTCGGCATGGGTATTATGACGAGTAAGAATCGCAACCGTGTTGACGTTCGGGTCATTGATAATCTCGTCTTCATCCGAGGTGGCGTATTGGAACCCGGATTTTTTTCCGGCATGCTGGGCATGGAGTCCACCGGTGGAGGCGATGCCAACCAGCTCGATGTCATCTGATTTCTTAATGGAGGGAAGGAGGATGGAGTTGGCGAACTGCCCGGCGCCGAGAACACCCAGACGGACAACAGACGATTGACGATGGACAATGGAAGGAAATATAATTCTTCCTTCTTCTTTCGTCTCTTCTTCTGGATATGTCAGCACCACTCCTAAGAACGGTTCATTCCTTTTCCCCGTGATTACTTCGTACGCTTGTGCAGCTTCATTGATGTCAAAGCGATGGGTGATGAGTGGTTGGACGTTCAACTTTCCACGTGCCATCAAATCGACAACCGCTTCGAAGTTGCGTCCCTCCGTCCAGCGGACGTAGCCGAGCGGGTAATCCTTGCCCTGTTCTTCGTAGCTGGAGTCATAACGACCCGGCCCATAGGAGCGTGAGTTAATGAAGGAAATCTCTTTTTCGTAATAGATCTTGCGCGGGAATGTCAGCCCGACCGCGCCAGTCGCGACGACGCGAGCCCGGTCGCGGGCGATGGCTCCTGCCAGTTCCACAGGGTCATTCGAGGAGGTGTCCGCACAGATAAGGATCGCGTCGAAGCCGCGCTCTGCGGTCAACGCGGCAGAGGAGGAGACGGCTTCTGCTCGTCGAACCGCTCGCAGTCCAAGCGATGAGGCGAGTGAAATGCGTGTGGGGTCGATGTCGATCCCGAGCACGTTGCAGCCCGCGGCGGTCGCGATCTGTGCCGTCAGCAATCCCACCAATCCCATGCCAATGACGGCGACGTTCTCCCCGATCTGCGCCTCCGCCAGGCGGAATCCATGCAGGGCGATCGCCCCAAGCGTGGTGAACGCAGCAGATTCAAAATCGACATTGTCCGGGAGAGGCGTCAGCAAATTCCGGGGCACCACGTTATATTCCGCATGGACGGCGTATCCGCTGCCAGCACACGCCACACGCTGACCGACCTGGAACCCCTCCACTCCTTCCCCCAACGCAACGATGGTTCCGGCCGTCGAATAGCCCAACGCCATCGGCTGATCGAGACGGTTGAATGCGGCTTGTGCTGTATTGACCAATCCTTCGCGGCGCGCTTTATCGACAACTTGCCGGACAAGGTCCGGACGGGAGCGCGCCTTACCAACCAGGCTTTTCTCCGCGAATTCGACAACCATACGCTCGGTGCCCGCGGAGACCAGGCTGGCTGCCACTTTGACAAGCGCCTGCCCTTTCCGCGGAGTCGGCACAGGTACATCTTCTACGGTCGATGCTCCTGTTTTGATATTCTGGAGAAGTTGTTTCATTTCGCGAGGCTCAATACAAGCATTTCGACAGGCTCAAGACAAACATTGTAGTTTCGTCCCGCCGCCTTTTTCATTCAAGTAAGCAACCGATGTAATTCGGCTGGCGGCACTTTGGAATCAGCGAGGCGAGTATACCCCAAGAAATCGCGATGATATAATTTGCGAAATCTTACACAAGGAGCGTTTCGTGGCTGATCCCCGTGTTGCAAACTTCGCTAAAGTCCTGGTGGAACATTCCGCCCGCATCGTCCCCGGTGACCGTGTCCTGATCGAAGCGACGACGGCTGCCGAGCCGCTCGTGCGAGAACTCTATATTCAAATTCTCGAAAAGGGCGGGCATCCTCACCCATTAGTCAGCCTCCCTGGTATGATGCCGTTCAGCCAGGACGAGTTGTATCTGACCTATGCAAAAGAGGCACAGCTTGATTTCATTCCCACCTTCTATAAGATAGCCTACGATCAGTTCGAGAGCCGCATCCGCATCCATTCCGCGACGAACACGCGCGGCACCACAAACATCGACCCCGCCACCGCCCAGCGGCGCAGCAAGGCGCTCAGCAGCATCACTGAGGCACAAATGCGGCGCGGCGCGGAGGGCGCGTTCAAATGGGTGACCACGCTATACCCCACCGACGCGTACGCGCAGGATGCAAGTATGAGCCTCAAAGAGTATGAAGACTTTGTTTTTGGGGCAGTCCATGCGCATGAAGATGACCCGATCGCCTACTGGAACAGCACCGCCGCCGGACAGCAGAAAGCCATCGACTGGCTGACAGGCAAGAGCCAGATCGTGATGCAAGGACCAAACGTGGACCTCACCCTTTCGATCAAGGGGCGCAGCTTCAAGAATTCCACGGGCTTATTCAATATGCCCGACGGGGAGATCTTTACCGGACCCGTCGAGGACTCGGTCAATGGCTGGGTGAAGTTTACGTATCCCGCGATCTATGGCGGCGTGGCAGTCGAGGGAGCGGAGCTGACGTTTAACCGCGGCCGCGTGGAAGTGGCAAAGGCGGAAAAGAACGAAGCATACCTAGTCAAGATGCTCGAGTCAGATTCCGGTTCACGCTACCTGGGCGAGTATGCCATCGGAACCAATTTCGACATCAACAAATTCACAGGCAATATCCTCTTCGACGAAAAGATCGGTGGGACGTTCCACATGGCGCTCGGCGCGGGATACCCGGAAACCGGATCGCGCAACAAGTCTTCGATCCACTGGGATATGATCTGCGACCTGCGCAAGGATTCGGAGATCCGCGTCGATGGTGAGCTGTTCTATAAGAATGGAGAGTTTGTGTTCGATACGTAGTTCAAGGTTGGAAGGTCTAAATGTTGAAGGTTGAGGTTATTCCTCAACCTTCTTTTCTTCCTAAGAACCTGTGAACTTTAAACCTTGAACCTTCAACCGCTAGTAGAACCCTACAGAGTTATCGATCTCGCGCGCATACGCATCGATTCCACCGCGCACGTTGAAGACATCCTTCCAACCCTGCTGCGCCAGCCAGGCAGTAACTTGCGCGCTGCGGTTGCCATGATGGCACATCACATAGATCGTAGCATCCTGTGACTTTGCAGAGTCGGAGAGCGCCTGTGGTCCTTCGCGCGCCAGACGACTCATCGGCGTGACCTCCAGCCGGCTGTCGGATACCTTTGCAAGGTCCAGCTCATGCGGTTCACGGATATCCAGCAGGATGAATTCCTCATCGGACTTTAATTTCTCGGAAAGTTCTGTGACTGTGATTTCAGGGATCATAAATCACCCTCACTCCTACCCTCTCCCAGCAGGAGAGGGCGTTCCCAATGCCTTTACATACAATCGTTCCACATATTCCTTGACCATTCTGCGGGTGGAGAACTGTGGAACGTTGCTCTTCAGCGACTCTTTCATCCATACAATCCATTCATGAGCAATATCACGTTCATCGCGGTCGTAATAGAGGGGGATAATCTCTTTTTCCAGCGTTGTATATAAGCTTTCCGCGTCCTGGGCATCCTGAACGCTCTGCGATTCCATCTCCCTGTCTTCGCCGATCGCCCAGCCGTTGCGCCCGTTGTAGGACTCGCGCCACCAACCGTCCAGCACGGAGAAGTTCAAGGCGCCGTTGAGCGCAGCCTTCATGCCGGAAGTGCCGCTCGCTTCCATTGGGCGGCGCGGGGTGTTCATCCAAACATCCACGCCCTGGACGAGATAGCGCGCCAGATTTATATCGTAATCCTCGACGAAGACAAGCCGCCCGCCCGTCTCTGCACGCTTGACCTGGCGATAGACCTGCTGGATCAACTGTTTGCCGGGCTCGTCGGCAGGGTGCGCCTTTCCGGCGAACACGATCTGCACCGGCATATTGGGACGGTTGATGATATCCAGCAAGCGCTCCACATCTGTGAGAACGAGGCTGGCACGCTTATAGGTGGCAAAACGGCGAGCAAAGCCAATTGTCAGGGCATAGGGGTTGAGTAGCACACCTGAAGAGACCACCTGCACCGGGTGGAAACCACCCACGGTCCAGCGGTCGCGGACTCGCTCGCGCATGTAAAACGTCAGTTTGCGTTTCAGGTGGGAGCGCACTGCCCACAGTTCATCGTCGGGTATGTCATCCACGTTCCTCCACAGATCCGGCTCGTCGAGGTGCTCCAGCCAGTCTTTGCCGAGATACTCGTCGAATAAATTGACCAGCCTGCGCGCCATCCAGTTCGTGACGTGAACGCC
>JAICRQ010000190.1 GCA_025966435.1 Anaerolineales bacterium
AAATCTTGTTTGACATCGTCTAATCCTTTAACAAAATAGCTCTGCAATTTGATATTGCAGAGCTATTTTACTCTTGTAGTATCGTAATTATTGTTGCCGCAAGGAAGGCATGGGGATAGGGATGTTGTAGAATGTCGCACCCGCACCGACACCACCTTCACAGGAGTTGGGAGGAGCCGTCGTAATGCGGCGCGTGGAGGGCATCTCGGCTGCCCAGAACATATAGCCCAGCATACCGGAGGTCACACCTGCCCCATTCGGCGCGACGGACTGTACAAACGAGCCTGTGGATTTTTGCAGGGAGTTGTTAAAGTCATTACATTCAGGGGCAATATTTGTTCCGGCAACGATATACAGACTGCCTGTAAATTTTGCAGGAGCCAAGGGCGGGATCGGTGGATCGTATTGCGGTTTGCCATCCACATGTTCCTGCCAGTTGGCAATGGCACCGCTCGTGCTTGGCTGGCGGCTTGGTACCATGGCATTAGCATAATCGAGGACAGGGTTGGATGTAGTGAGCCAATCGGCGGTTGCCTTTCGAGTGAGAGCGATCAGCCAGCGGTCACCGGCAGCCAGGTCAATCGTGAGGCGGGCTGCATGGTTATTTCCCGTTGGATCATAAGGAAGGACAGAACGATAGGCATTAATAAACGCCTGCAACCCGGGCAGGTTGGGATTCGTGTTCTCCTCGTAATCGATCTCGATTCCCACCCCCAACTGCTGGGCAACCACTGCCGCATTGAGTCCGAATTGCGTGGGGTTCTGGGCGAGCGCCTGGTTCCAGGCATCCGTATAAGTAATCCCGCCAATAGAAAGCATCACACGAATGCCGCGGCTCTTGAAGTAATTGACGATTTCCGCGGTCATCCCGCGCGGCACGCCGTTCAACGTACCGGCATCGGTCGTTTGATTCAACAGCTTCAAGGGATGGACAAAACTCAACACCACCAGATTGACCGATGGTCTGCCATCGCCGCGGTCAATCAGCCAGTGATTCTGCGAGTCGAATTCGCTGACTGTGCGAACCGCTGACCACGTGCAGGCGTCATTGCCGCAGTGCCAAGCACCGTAGATCTGGAGTGGCGTCGCGGGGCTGGGCGTCGGAGTCGGTCCCGCAGGCGTCGGTGTGCGCGTGGGTGGTTTTGCCGCGCTGACGGAATCCGTCGCAGAGCTAAAGCCTGCCATCAAAAGTACCATCAGAACAAACAGCGATATGAATTTATTCAACATATGTGCCTCCTGAGAGTAAATTTGCTTACGAATTCATTATTGCATTTCTGTATTTCAAAGTCAACAATTTGTTGCTGTTACATAAAGTTTCATGATGGTGTGCAGAACTTACACCCTCGCCTCTCTGCTTCCACAATGGCCTGATCGCTCGACCAGAAGAAATTCTCCTCCCCTATTGCAGTCACCAATCCGCCGCGTTCCATCATATTGCGCGCATTATCGTGGATTCCTGCGAACATCAGTGTGCCGCCCTGCTTATGGAGGCGCTCCTGCAAACGATGGATCGCTTCAATGCCTGCTGTATCGATCAAAGGCACGCCACGCATCGAAAGGATCAACGCATGCGTATCGCCCAGGTCCGCAAAGGCTTCATTGAACTGACCCGTCGCGGCAAAGAAAAGTGGTCCTGTCAGAAAGGCGACGCGCACGTGCTGGCATTTTCCTGCCGTTTCGATCCCCTTCTGTTTCAGCCGTTCCACATCCACTTGCTGGACGTCAACGTCGATGCTGGCGATCTTGTTCAGGAAGACCGCGCCTGCCAAGAACGAACCGATCAATATCGCCTGGGTCAGGTCAAGAACGACGGTCGCCAGCATGGTGATGGTGAACGCGATCATGTCGGTTTTGAAGCGCTTGCCGAAGATGAACTTGATCGCCGCCCATTCGTTCATGCGGACGGCAGTCACCATGAGAACACCCGCCAGTGCAGCAAGAGGAATACGTTCCATGAATCTGGTGAAGAGGAACATGGAAAGCAATATCCCTATGGCATGAACCACGCTGACCAGGCGGGTCTGACCGCCCGATTTGATGCCCACGCTTGAGCGTGCGATTGCCGCGGTAGCTGGTACGCCACCGAAGAATGGGATGACCATATTGCCAACACCCTGCGCGACCAGTTCCTGATTCGCCTGCAATCGAATGCCTGTCATATTCGAACCGACGGCTCCGCACAACAGCGATTCGACAGCTCCCAGCGCCGTGATCGTGAGCGTGGGTGCGATGAACTCTGAAAGATTGGACCAGGGGATATTGGAAAGGTTAAGACGATCCTCGAGGAGTAGAGATTGGGGAATAGCTCCGATCACAGGTGTGGACCAATGCAAGATCCAGTTGAGAAGCGTAGCCAGAATAATGCCGAGCAGAGACGCCGGGAAGCGCGCATTCCATTTGGCGGGCCATAAGAGCATGGTACCGATGACAACGAGTCCGAGAAGAACGGTTTGGAAGTCGATGATGAATCCGCCCTGGAAATACCCGAGCAATTTCTGCGCGGCGGTTTCGGTGGCGGGCGTTGTAATGCCGAGGAAATTGTCGATCTGACCGATGAAGATAATGAGGGCAATACCCGAAGTAAAACCGCTGATAACAGGCGCGGGGATAAACGCGATGAAACGCCCGAGGCGCAGCAGCCCAATGATGAGCAGCAACGCGCCCGAAAGCAAGCCTGCAACCCAAATACCTTCCAACCCATAGCGTGAGACAAGCACGATCAGCACAGCAGACATTGCGCCGGTCGGTCCACTGATCTGGAAGGGCGCGCCCGTGAGCAAGCCCATGATGATGCCCGCGAGAATGGCGGTGACCAATCCCGCGGCAGCTGTGGCGCCTGAGGCAACCCCAAACGCCAGCGCGAGCGGCAACGCCACCGCAGCGACGGTGAGGCCGGCAAGCAGATCCTGTTGAAACTTGGCAAGTGAATATCCGGTGAACTCGTCTTTGTAAAGACGAGCGAGGCTTCGACGTGGCATAAGTTGTTCTCCAAAATAAATAGACTCACAAAGGCTCAGTGCTCCCCCAAGGCGTCCTTTGTCTTAGCGGCGGTATTTTATCACATGAAGAGGGAACGGTTCCTTAGAACATCACGCCGCAATCATACGGGACAAGATTTTCCTGTTTGAGATCCAAAATCGTGTGTGGCAAATCACGGCTGATCGTGTACGTGTACCGGTAAAACCCACCCCACTTGGTAAAGGTGACAACTTCCACGATGGCGACATCATCCTGCAAAATGACAACAGGCACGATATTCCTCAACGTGCGCACTTTTGTCTGTTGGCTTGTATCCATGGTGGCTCCAAAATCACCGGTATTGACCTGCGCAACAATGTCGTACATCTGCTGGCGGTTGCAGACGATCTGCAGATCGTTGTAATTGGCATGCCAATATAAATAGAATTGACCTGCCATGATGTCCATCACCACGTATTCAAAGTAACCCCGTTCTGTATCATCGACGTGTAGATACTCTTGAAAATCCGGTAATTGTGTATTTTCAGGAATCTCCACAATCGAGGGATACGGACGTTGATCCACAGGATGGGCGTAGAGCAGTGGATACCCACCGAGGCTATCGATCTGATAGACATAATCGAGGGTGTACCCATCCTGCATGGAGACGTGGGTCAACACATCGAAATATTGATGGACATCGAATTCCTTTCCCTGCTTTTTTCCGGTCTCAAAGAGATGTTGGGGAATCTGTCCTGCCTGAAGATGGGCGATGGCTGAAATAATCTGCGCGCAGCTCGAGATCATCGTTCCGGGCCGGGCCGGAGTCAGGAACTGGCACGCCAGGGAAGAGGCAAAAACTACAAGCAGAGCAAATATTATTGGCTTTTTCATACTGACTTCCATACGCGGCGAAGTATCTTCATATCCAGGGTATTATCCAACCAGCTTTTTGAGTGCCTCTTCCCCAATGATCTTTACACCCAATGACTTTGCCTTCTCATATTTTGAACCGGGCGCTTCACCGAGAACCAGATAACTGGTCTTTTTGCTCACGCTGTCTGTGACTTTTCCGCCGTGCGATTCGATAAATTCCTTGGCGTCATCGCGCGACCATGTCGGCAGCGTACCGGTGATGACAAAGGTTTTTCCTTCCAGGGCGTTGGATGCGCGGCTTTTGGCGTTTGCCGATGAGCCGCCCTGCGGCCATACACCGGCGGCTTTCAACTTCTTGATCACATTTTTATTTACCGGACGCGAGAACCACTCTGCAACCGATTCGGCGACACTGGGACCGATACCCGCGATCTGCTGCAGGGTCTCCGCGCTGGCTTTTGAGAGCACGTCCAGGTCAGCAAAGTGACTCGCCAGATCGGCAGCGCTTACCTCCCCCGCGCCGCGTATTCCCAGCGCAGCCACCAGGCGCGCCAGGGGGCGTGACTTGGAGGCTTCGATGGATGCCAGCAGGTTTTCCGCGATCTTGCCAGGCGGTTCCTTTTCCGTTTTGCGCTCCTTCTTTGTCACCGCTTCCAAGATATCCGCACGCTTCAGATAGTAAATATCGGCAATGTCCTTTACTTTACCGGTCTCGATCAGTTTTTCAACAATCCTGGTTCCCATGCCAACGATGTCCATCGCGCCGCGTGAGACGAAGTGCTCCACATTCCGCACCAGTTGCGCCGGGCAGGCGGCATTGACGCAGTAAAACGCTACTTCATCGTCAAGGCGCTCCACGGGCTGACCGCAGGAGGGACAATTGGTGGGTAGTTTGTATTTTTTCTCCTTGCCGGTACGCGCACCCAGCACAGGACCGATCACATAGGGAATCACCTCTCCCGCCCGTTTGACGAGCACACGATCCCCAATGCGAATATCTTTCTGCACAATGTAATCAAAGTTATGAAGAGTCGCCCGCATTACGATCACGCCGCCAATTTCAACGGGTTCCAAAACTGCGTTAGGGATGAGCATACCCGTGCGCCCGACATTGATCTTTATATCCAACAGCTTCGTTGTTACCTCACGAGCGGGGAATTTGAATGCAATGGCACCGCGCGGGTCCTTCCCTACAAACCCTAAATCTTTCGCGAGATTCAAATCATCGATTTTGATGACCATGCCATCGGCTTCGTATTCCAGCTCATCCCGATTTTTATCCCAGGATTCGGTATAGGCAACGGCATCTTCGAAATCATCAAATCGCCTGGCAATATCGGTGATCGGGAACCCAAGGGCTTTGAGGTACTCCAGTAATTCCCATTGCGAGGTTGGGATTTTGCCGCCTTCGCAATGGACAATTTGATAGACAAGTAATTTGAGCACACGGGAAGCAGTCTCTGCAGGGTCAAGCATGCGCAGTGAACCCGCTGCAGTATTGCGCGGGTTGAGGTACGTTGGCTTCCCTTCCTCTGCACGTTTCCGATTCAGCTTCTCAAACTCCTTGATCGGCATGTAGGCTTCGCCGCGAATCACAAGAACTTTCGGCGGCTTCGGTCCTTTTTCATCGACCGGGATGCGCAGCGGGATACTCTTCACCGTCCGGAGGTTGGCAGTAATATCCTCCCCGATTTCTCCATTCCCGCGGGTGGCGCCCTGCACAAAGATTCCATCGTGGTAATGCAGGACAACCGACAAGCCATCGATCTTCGGCTCGACGACGAACCTGGCGCGCTCCACCCGGTCATCGATACGGCAGACGCGCTCGAACCAGCCGCGCGCATCATCTGCGCCGAAGGCGTTCCCCAGTGAGAGGATCGGTGCAGGGTGGGTCACCTTGATGAAACGGTCGGCAGGCTTTGCGCCCGCGCGCAGTGTGGGCGAATCGGCTGTAATCCAATCCGGATGCTCGGCTTCGATCTGCTTGAGTTCATTCAGCAGACGGTCAAACTCCAGGTCGCTGACGATCGGCGCATCCAGCACGTGATAGCGATAATTGTGTTCGTGAATTTGCTGTTTGAGGTCTTCGTAATGAGTTTTGGTAGACATGCACAAATTATAGCCGAATCAAATGCATGGACCAGCTGGTATGAAATTGCTAACTTAATCCCTGTAGCCGTTATTTTAGGTTTGTTTCATATGAGCAACATTTGCTCCCCCAGTAAATTTTGAGTCGTATAATATCTGCTGACAAACCCCTCTATCGTCTGCGTACAGGCGAATGACAGTTTTATATTCTCCCAGCTATTATTCTGCCAGAGAAATCTTAGAGTCAGGATAATTCTATCTCAGGTCTGCACGAAAGACCGTTCAATGCACATTCAATCCTTCTCTTATATCGTTCCGCTCCTGCTAGCTATCGTGATTGCTGGCTTTGTGGCGGTCTATGCCTGGCAGCGGCGCGCGATCACTAGTGCGGCCATGCCTCTTGCCCTGCTCGCCCTTGCATGCGGGGAATGGTCATTAGGATATGCGCTGGAGATTGGCGGCACAGATATGCCGACCAAGATCCTCTCGGGAAAAATTCAGTATATCGGTATTAGCGCATTACCGCTTGTATGGGTAATATTCGCTTCTACATTTTCCAATCTGGGTGCCCGAACCACGCGCGGCAAAGTGATCCTGTTATCCATTATCCCGCTGATCACGCTTCTCCTTGCGTTTACAAACGAGCTGCATGGGTTGATCTGGAGCAATGCACAAATTCGCACGGTGGGCACATTTTCGGCGCTTGAGGTAACGCATGGGCCCTGGTTTTGGGTCTACTGGGTCTACGCTAATATTCTCCTGGTGATGGGAACGATCTTTATTCTGCGATCCATCAACCGTAGTAAAGGCCTGCTTCGCAGACAGAACTTCGCCCTATTGATTGCTGTACTCACGCCCTGGGTCGGAAATCTACTTTACGTCCTGGGCTTATCTCCAA